>JAFVIF010000013.1 GCA_017474125.1 Clostridia bacterium | reverse complement strand
GAAATTCTGTCCGTTTTAGGTCGCAGAATTTTAAAGAGTTGAATTTTTGGCTGTGCGAGGCACAAAACGCAGTTAATCCTGACGGATTAACGAGTATTTTAACAATGCAAAGACGAAAATTGAGCCTTTAAAATCAGGTTCAGCGTATTCGTGTTTGCTTAAGGTGAGAAAAATGAAAATAAATATTATGAGTTTTAATACTCAAAGCTGTAAAAATTATTTAACGGGCAAGCTTGATTACGATATAATTGCCGACACCATAATAAAATGCAATGCCGATATTGTCGGACTTCAGGAAATTATTGAAAAAGACGAGCGCCCCGAATATGAAGGGCAAGTCAAAAAAATAGCGGAAAAATTAGGCTTTTATTATTACTTTGCCAAGGCTATTAATACAAGAGAAAACGGCACCTACGGAAACGCCCTTGTATCACGTTTTCCTATTCTTGACGCCGAAACCGTTAAAATTCCCGACCCCAACCCTAAAAAATATAACGGCTATTACGAAACCCGATGTCTTTTAAAGGCAAAAATAAACGTAGCTGACGGGATAAGCGTGTTGGTTGCACATTTCGGTTTAAACCCTGATGAGCAAGAAAACGCCGTTAATACCGTAATTAATAATCTTGAGGAAAACCGCTTGGTGCTTATGGGTGACTTTAATGCCCAACCGAATAATCCCGTTTTACTTCCCATAAAGGAAAAACTTTACGATACGTCAGACAAATTCAGTTGCGAAAAACTGAGCTGGCCGTCGGACAACCCCACCGTAAAAATCGACTATATTTTCACAAGCCGCGATTTAAAGGTTTACAGCGCCGATATTCCCGAAATAGTTTCTTCCGACCATCGGCCGCATATTGCAACAATAGAAATAAACTAAAAACAGAGAGCCTCAGCTCTCTGTTTTTCTGTTACAAAACCTTTGTGGGAACGCCGTTATTATCAAAAAATTCGGCAACTTCCTTTAAATAACTCTTTTGGTCAACGGGAAAGGAAAGTCCGTGTCCCGCTCCCGCCACCGTAACAAGCTTTTTAGGTGACGCGCAGGCGGCAAAATTTTCCTTACTCATATCACAGGGAACAAAATCGTCGGACTCACCGTGAAAAAATATAACGGGGATTGTGATTTTTTCAACCGATTCAACGGCGCTGTCCTCCTCCAAATCAAATTTTCCGTAAAGCCTTGCCCCCAATTTAACCAAGGGGTAAAGAATATTCGCAGGCAGCTTCATATCCCTTATGGTTTTTTTAATTATATCCTTAGCGCAGGTAAAACCGCAATCGGCAAGCACGCCGACAACGTTTTCGGGCAAATTCTCCTTTGCCGCCATAAGCACCGTTGAAGCGCCCATAGAAATACCCGCTAAGATAATTTGAGTTTCTTTGCCGAAGTGATTATTTATAAAATCGACCCACGCAAGACAGTCTCGCTTTTCGTTTATACCAAAGCTTATTACCTTGCCTTCGCTTTTTCCGCAAGCGCGCTGGTCTACTATAAAAGCGTTTCTGCCAAGGGAAAAGCACCTTTGCACACCGCCGCACAAATCTCTTTCGGCTCTGCCCCTGTAGCCGTGCATCATAAGCTCAATGGGAGCGCCCTTTTTATATTCGTAATACTTGGCGCAAAGGGTAAGCCCGTCAAAAGATTTAACGGTAAAGCTTTCAAAATTCAGCTTCTTCGCTTCGTCGGACCAGCCCTTCATTACGTCGCTGTATGCCTTATAAATTTCACCGTCGGGAAGGGAAAAGCCTTCGCAGTCCTCTTTTTTTCTCGGGTCGAAAAAAGCCAAACGGAAGCATATATACGAAATAATAATCACAACAAGTAAAACAAATGAAAGAATACCTAAAATTATTAAAAAAGCTGTCATTATTACATCTCCTTAATAGAATTATTATAATGGTTATGGTTAGTAGAAACAAACTTGTTTCGATATCAACATAGTCATTATACCACTTTAACTTTTCAGTGCAAGAAAAAAACAAAATAATGTTGCTTTATATTATTATTTTTGGTATAATTATTGCGCGTGAAAAAAATCAGAAAAGGAATGAAAATATGGACAACAAAAATACTTTTAAGCCCTACGTTCCCGCTGAAAGGGTTACCCCCGAAATAACCGTTACTTCGGTTATTATGGGTATTCTTTTGTCGGTAATATTCGGCGCAGCCAACGCATATCTCGGACTGCGAGTAGGTATGACCGTATCTGCTTCTATCCCTGCCGCTGTTATAGCAATGGGTGTTATCCGCGTTATTATGCGTAAAAATTCAATTCTCGAAAGCAATATGGTACAGACTATAGGCTCTGCCGGCGAATCTCTTGCCGCAGGTGCTATCTTCACAATGCCTGCCCTTTACCTTTGGGCAAAAGAGGGCGTTATGGAAAAGCCCAGCCTTGTTACTATTACTATTATTGCGCTTATCGGCGGTCTGCTCGGTGTATTCTTTATGATACCCCTTCGTAACGCCCTTATTGTAAGAGAGCACAACACCCTTCCCTATCCCGAAGGACAGGCCTGTGCCGAGGTTATGCTTGCAGGTGAAGAGGGTGGCTCTAACGCATCCACCGTATTCGCAGGTATGGGCATTGCCGCTGTTTTCAAGTTTATTATCGACGGCTTAAAGCTTATCCCGGGTGAAATTACCTATCACCTCCCCAAAAGGCTTTATCCCGGTGCTATCGGCACTCAGATTTACCCGGCCGTAATGAGCGTAGGCTACATTTGCGGCCCCCGTATTTCTTCGTTTATGTTTGCGGGCGGTGTTTTGAGCTGGTTGGTGCTTATCCCGATTATTGTTCTTTTCGGTGCTAATATCGTTATGTACCCCAGCACAGATGCTACTATCGGCGAAATTTTTGCTGCCGACGGTGCCGCAGGTATCTGGTCATCCTACATCCGTTATATAGGTGCAGGTGCGCTTGCCGCAGGCGGTATTATCAGTCTTATTAAATCCTTACCTCTTATTGTACGCACCTTCAAGGATGCTATTAAGTCTATGTCGGTGAAGAGCGAAGCATCTGCTTTACGTACCGATAAAGATATCAATATGGCATTCGTTATCTCTTTTATAGTTATCCTTACACTTATTGTATGGCTTGTTCCTGCTATTCCCGTTTCTCTCATTGGAGCAGTTATCGTAGTCGTATTCGGTTTCTTCTTTGCAACCGTTTCTTCACGTATGGTTGGTATTGTAGGAAGCAGTAACAATCCCGTTTCGGGTATGGCTATTGCCACACTTCTTATTTCTACCCTTATTCTTAAGTTTACCGGAACCATAGGCGCTCCCGGTATGCAGGCAGCCATTGCTATCGGTTCTATTATTTGTATTGTTGCCGCTATTGCAGGCGATACCAGTCAGGACCTTAAAACGGGCTACCTTTTGGGCGCTACTCCCTGGAAACAGCAGATTGGTGAGGTTATCGGTGTTGTTGCCGCCGCATTCGCTATCGGCGCTACCCTTAATCTTCTTGACTCTGCATGGGGCTTCGGCGGTGAAGAAATTGCCGCTCCTCAGGCAACCCTTATGAAAATGGTTATAGAGGGTATTATGGGCGGCAAGCTTCCTTGGGGACTTATTCTTATAGGTGTGTTTATCGCAATTATCGTTGAAATTCTTCGCCTCCCCGTGCTTCCCGTCGCTATCGGTATTTACCTACCCGTACAGCTTAACGCTTGTATTATGGTAGGCGGTATTATCCGCTTGTTCTTTGACAAAATGAAAAACGGCAAGCGTAAGGACGGTATTATTAACAAGGGCATCCTCTTTAGCTCGGGTATGATTGCAGGCGAAGGCCTTGTAGGTATCGTGCTTGCCATTCTTGCCGTGCTCGGTGTTGCAGGAAAGGTTGATTTATCTCGCCTTGTTGCTTCCTTACCCTCCGCTCTAAGCAGCCTTTCGGGTATTTTAACCTTCGCGGTGCTTATTCTTATATTCGTTCTTTTCTGCTTTGCAGGTAAGAAAAATACCGAAGAATAATGAAAAAGAAAAAAATAGTTATAAGTAAAAATTACCTTGAGAGTATTCCTATTCGAAGCGAAAAGCTTGATTGGAAAACCGATGAAAAGGGTAAAATCACCTTAGAGATAGAAAATACCGGCTGGGCAAACCGCATTGCCCAAAAGCTTTTGGGCAAGCCTAAGGTAAGCTACGTTCATCTTGATGAAATGGGAAGCTTTTTATGGCCAAGGCTTAACGGAGAACTGAATATTATTGAGCTCGGAAAGCTTGTAAAGGAGGAATTCGGAGAAAAAGCTGAGCCCCTTTACGAGCGCCTTGCAAGATACTTTCAGATTTTAAAAAGCTATAATTTCATAAGCTTTAAAGAGCTTTAATTCAAAACCCTCGTATTCCTATACGAGGGTTTTTAAAAAATATATGGTAATTATGGAAATAATGTAGTATAATAGCGGTGATAATATACTACTCAAAATTTAAGGTGACGTATATGAAAATTATTGTAACAGGATGCGGAAAAATCGGTACGGAAATTCTTTGTTGCCTTGTTGCCGAAGGCCACGACGTTGTGGTTATTGACAATAATCCTGCCGTTGTTGAAGAGATTACTACCATCTACGACGTTATGGGAGTGTGCGGTAACAGTGCCGATTGCGACACCCTTGAGGAAGCAGGTGTAAAAGATGCCGAGCTTATTGTTGCGGTTACCGATTCGGACGAAATGAATATGCTTTCCTGCTTCCTTGCAAGTCGTATGGGCGCAGGACATACTATTGCACGTATAAGAAATCCGGAATATAACGATAACAGCCTCGGCTTTATGCTAAAACATCTTGAGCTTTCTATGGCTATTAATCCCGAGCTTATGGCGGCTAAAGAGCTTTACCGACTTTTAAAGCTCCCCAGCGCCGCTAAGGTCGAAACCTTCGGCAAAAATTTTGAAATGGTGGAGGTAAAGCTAAAAAACGAGTCGGTGCTGGACGGACTTTCTCTTATTGAGTTCAGAAAAAAATACCAGATAAATCTCCTTATCTGTGTAGTAAAGCGCGGCGAAGAGGTATTTATTCCCGACGGTAACTTTATACTCAGAAGCGGAGACAGAATCGGTATTACGGCAAGAACCGCCGAAATTATGAATTTCTTTAAACTTCTGGGAGTTGGACGCAAGAGAAGTAAAAACGTTATGATTCTCGGCGCAAGTAAAACCGCCTTTTATCTTGCAAAAATGCTCCTTGAGGGCGGAAGTAAGGTAAAGATTATCGAGCTCGACCCCAATAAATGTGCACAGTTCAGCGAGGCTCTCCCCGGTGCGGTCATTATTAACGGCGACGGCGCAAGACAGGAGCTTTTGCTCGAAGAGGGTATAAATGAAACCGACGCCTTTGTTTCCCTTACGGGTATGGACGAGGAGAATATACTGATTTCCTACTATGCCGCTTCACAGGAGGTACCTCAGGTAATCACAAAAGCAAACCGTCAGGAATTTGTGGTTATGGCGGAAAAATTGGGACTTGATTGTATCGTCACACCAAAAAAGCATATTGCCGACGTGCTTGTGCGATATGCAAGAGGTCTTGAAAATTCTTTAGGCAGTAAGGTCGAAACCCTTTATAAGCTTATGGACGGCAAAGCAGAGCTTCTTGAATTTATCGTTCAGTCCGACTGTGAGCTTAACGGAGTCTCCTTCAAAAACCTTAATATCAAAAAGAACACCCGTATTGCAGGAATTATCCGCGGAAGAAAGGTTATTATCCCTTCAGGTGACGACTGTATGTTAGCAGGCGATAGGGTTATCGTGGTTTCTTCTAACCACGGTATGAACGACCTCGCCGATATAGTAGGTTAAGCTTATGAACAAATCAATGGTTTTTAAAATAACCGGAATAATACTGCAAATAGAAGCGTTACTACTTTTACTTCCGGCTGTTGTTTCTTTACTTTACCGTGAATTAAACATTGTTTTGGCTTTTTTAATAACCGCCGTACTTGCCGCCGTTGCGGGAACCGTATTGCGGCTTGTATTCAAGCCTAAAAATGACCTTATTTATTCAAAGGAAGGTCTTGTTATTGTTGCGCTGGGTTGGGTGGCTATGTCGCTTTTTGGCTGTCTTCCCTTTATTATAAGCAGAGATATTCCCAATTTTTTCGACGCTTTTTTTGAAACAGTAAGCGGTTTCACCACCACGGGCGCTTCTATTTTAACCAATGTGGAAGCTCTTTCACGCGGCACAATTTTTTGGCGCAGCTTCACTCATTGGATCGGCGGTATGGGCGTACTTGTTTTCGTAACGGCAATTATCCCAAATATGTCCGACCGTTCAATTCACATTATAAAAGCCGAAATGCCCGGTCCTATTGTGGGTAAATTGGTACCCAGAGTTAAAGATACCTCCCGCGTACTTTACCTTATCTATATCGCTATGACTGTTGTTCAGATAATCCTGCTTCTTTGCGGAGGCTTAGACCTTTTCGAAAGCAGCGTGCTTTCCTTTGGTACTGCGGGTACCGGCGGTTTCGCTATGAAGAATGACAGCATTGCTTCTTATTCTCCCTACATTCAATGGGTAATAACTGTGTTTATGCTTATTTTCGGCGTCAACTTCAACCTTTATTACCTTTGTCTTATCCGCCGTTTCCGTTCCGCGGTAAAAAGCGAAGAGCTATGGGTATATCTGTCTGTTTTTGCCATAAGCACGGGTATAATTACCGTAAGCGTGCTTGACTCCTTCGGCAATTTTTCCGAAGCGCTTCGTCATTCCGCTTTTCAGGTTTCTTCTATAATCACCACAACGGGATATTCCACAACCGACTTTAATCTGTGGCCTGTACTTTGCAAAACCCTTCTTCTTATCATTATGATGATAGGTTCTTGTGCGGGCTCCACCGCAGGCGGCTTTAAAATTTCCCGATTTGTTATAATCGGAAAAACCATAAAAAAGGAATGTCAGCGGCTTATACACCCACGTTCTGTCAGAACAATTAAGTTTGAGGGCAAGGCGCTTGATACCGTAACGCGTCACGGCGTTACCGCTTATCTGGCAGTTTATGCCGCGGTATTGCTGACTGTATTTTTTCTTATATCCGTTGATAATATGTCTATTGAAACAAATTTCAGCGCTACGGTTGCCTGCTTTAACAATATAGGTCCGGGTCTTGACGGCGTTGGTCCTATGTCAAACTATGCCGACTATAGCGAATTTTCAAAAACAATACTTTCCTTTGCCATGCTTATGGGAAGGCTTGAAATATATCCCATGCTGCTTGCATTTTCTGTTGGCACATGGAGAAAAAGATAAGAGGTATTTATTATGAAGTATTACATTGTTGAAGGTAAAGATGCTGATATTTCCCTTAGCGAACGAAAAGAAAACGAAATACTTTACGTTGACCTAAAGTGGCACAGCGATACACCCAAATCCCCCAACCGCTTCGGTGTGCGTTTCACTTTCCCTACTGCCGATATTTATTCCGTATTCTCACCTTCTATGCGACAGGGACGAAGCCTTGACAGAAACTACTTCCCCCGCATTACCGACGCCCGTCTTGCTTCTTGGATGCCGCTCCATCAGCTTAATTCCCTTTCGGGACAAAACCGTTTCTGCATAACGCTTAGCGACGCTAAAATTCCCACAAGCATTACTTCAGGTGTAAACGAATGGGGTGCTACCCACGACGTTACCGCATTTTTCTTTACAGGGCTTACTACCGCAATTACCGATTATACCGCCACCATTCGTATTGATGTAAGAAATATCCCTTATTACGACAGCATTTACGACGCTGTTGCTTGGTGGGAAAAGGACTGCGGCTATACTCCTGCCTTTGTACCCAAGGATGCTAAGACTCCCCTTAACTCTCTTTGGTACAGCTACCATCAGAAATTAGAGGTTGAAAGCATTATAAGAGAATGTAAATTAACCCGTGATTTAGGTATGGAGGTTGTTATTGTAGACGACGGCTGGCAGACCGAGGACGGTAACGGCGGCTACGCTTACTGCGGCGACTGGGAGCCTGCTCAGAGCAAGGTTGGCGATATGAAAGCCTTTGTACAGCGTATGCACGAAACCGGTATGAAGGTTATGCTGTGGTATTCCGTTCCCTACCTTGGTATTTACGCCAAAAACTGGGACCGCTTTAAGGATATGATACTTGACCAAACGGGCAACAAGGAAACCTACTTCTCCCTTGACCCCCGTTATAAGGAGGTTCGCGACTTCCTTATCGAAACCTACGTTAACGCTGTTAAGGAATGGAAGCTTGACGGCTTAAAGCTCGACTTTATCGACCGTTTTGTTTTGGCAGGTAAATCTTTGGAACCCGACAGCAGAAGAGATATTGAATCCTTAGAGGATGCAATCGACCTGCTTATGTGCGACGTTCACGATGCTCTTACCGCAATTAACCCCGATATTCTTCTTGAATTCCGTCAGACCTACGTTGGCCCCTGCATCAGAAAATACGGCAATATGCTCCGTGTTACCGACTGCCCCAACGATTCTATTAAAAACCGTACGGATTCAATAAATCTTCGCCTTACCTCGGGCAAAACTGCTGTTCACTCCGATATGCTTTTATGGCATTTGGAAGACCCTGTTGAAAACGCGGCGCTTCAGTTTGTAAGCAGTATTTTCGCCGTTCCTCAGATTTCAATGCGTATTGAAGCGCTTCCCGAAGACCATATTAAAATGCTTAACTACTATATTGCATTTTGGAAAGAATGGAAAGAGGTACTTATTGAAGGCAAGTTGACCGCTCTTAACCCCGAAATTAACTACACCGTTGCCGCTTCCACCTTAAACGATAAATCGGTCATTGTTCCTTATTGCAACGTTATGGTTAACCTTGAAACCGAGGTTGCCGTAATACTTAACTCCACAGGTAATGATTTTGTAAACCTTAAGGGTGCTAAAGGAAAGAGCTACGCCGTTAAGGACTGTATGGGTAACCTTTTAAAAAGCGGTATTATTGAAAAAGAAATTGAAGCCGTTCCCGTACCTCTTTCGGGACAAATTTTCATACAATGACGAAAAAACTAATTACTTTTATTTTGGCCGTTTTTGTTATTTTTGCTCTTTGCTCCTGCAATAACGCTTCATCGCCTCCTCGCGTTTCCCCCGAGAATGACTATGACGAAATAACCGAAGAAGCCGTAGAAGAGCTTATGGCAAATATGACACGGGAAGAAAAAATTGCTCAAATGCTGATTATAGAGCCGTCTAAAAGCGGCTCTATTCCTTCCCCCGCACCGGGCGGTGTGATTTTATTTGCTTCCGATTTCACCACGCCTTATAAAACAAAGGAATTTATAGACTCGCTAAAAAGCCAAAGCGAGCTGCCTTTGATTGTTTCGGTTGATCAGGAGGGCGGCAGAGTACAGCGATTAAGCTCCTTAACCGCACCTAAAGCCACCTTTATACCCCCTATGTATAATTTAGGCAAAACGGGAGACACCGCTTTGGCAAGAAAAACGGGAAACGTAATGGCAACCGAAATGTGCGCTTTAGGCATAAATCTTACCTTTGCCCCCGTGTTAGACGTTTATTCTAACCCCGACAACACGGTTATAGGAAACCGAAGCTTCAGCGAAAGCCCAAGCACCGTATCCGCTATGGCACTAAGCCTTGCAGACGGTCTTACCGAAAAGGGAGTAATGCCCTGCTATAAGCATTTCCCCGGTCACGGTGACACCGCCACCGACTCCCACCTTGCCCTACCCATAATAAACAAAACAAAAGCACAGCTTTACAATACCGAGCTTATCCCCTTTAAGGCGGCAATAGAAAGTGGCGCCGAAATGATTATGATAGGTCATATTGCTTTACCGCAAATTACGGGAAACAATACGCCCTCCTCCCTTTCAAAAGCAATTATTACCGATTTGCTTAAAAACGAAATGGGCTACAACGGACTTATTATTACCGATTCTCTTAAAATGAAAGCGGTAACTAATAATTACAGCGAGGAGGATATTTACCGAATGGCTGTAGAAGCAGGCGCCGATATACTGCTTATGCCAAAGGACCCACAGCTTGCCGTAAGGGTAATAGATGAAGGCTTCACCGAGGAACGAATAAACGAAAGTGTTGAAAAAATACTCTTTTACAAAATAAAAAATCTCTCACAGACTCCCGAATACAGCCTGTCGGTAATCGGAAGTACAGAGCATAAAAATATAATTAATCAAATTCCTCATTAAAAACACGGACATCTTGTGGCACCCTCCGTAAGGAAGGTGCCACAGTTATATTCGCCTATCGGCGAGTTATATTGCTACGCAGTTATATTTGGGCTACGCCCAAGTTATATTCGCTTCGCGAGTTTTGGGGGCGAATATATTGAGATAGGTTAATTTTAAAATATGTACTCCCGTTACGCACATTTTACGAAGTGTCTCTCTTGTGTTGTCCGTGTTTTTGTGTTATACTGTAAAAATAAAGGGGTGTGTATATGAAAGCCAAGGCAAAATATTCCCTATCCACGTCACATATAATAATGTTAAGCTTTCTTGTTGCCATACTACTTGGAAGCGTTTTACTAACACTGCCCATAAGCAGCTCCGACGGACGTTGGGTTCCGTATATCGACGCACTTTTCACCTCTACCACCGCCACCTGCGTTACGGGTCTCGTTACACTGCCCACCTTTTCCTCCTGGAGCGTTTTCGGTCAGGTCGTTATACTTATTCTTATACAAATGGGCGGCTTGGGAATAATAACCGTTATGTCGGGCATTATGATTGCCTTTCACAAAAAAATAAATTTAAGCGACCGCCTTTTAATTCAGGACGCCTTTAATTTGAACAGCTTTTCGGGAATTGTACGCTTTGTTAAAAAGGTTCTTATAGGCACCTTTATTATTGAAGGCGCAGGCGCCCTCCTGTATATGACGGTGTTTATCCCGCAGTTCGGGCTCCGCGGTATATGGATTTCCGTTTTTACCTCGGTTTCGGCTTTTTGTAACGCAGGAATTGATATAATCGGTGATAACAGTCTTATTAACTACGTAAGCAATCCCGTTATAAATATCGTTACAATGCTTCTTATAATACTGGGCGGTATCGGCTACGTTTTATGGTGGGACGTTATACGCGTTTCAAAAATAGTTAAAAAAAAGGGGCTTATCGGCTTAAAGCATTTAACCCT
Source organism: Clostridia bacterium (assembly GCA_017474125.1). Classification (GTDB taxonomy): domain Bacteria; phylum Bacillota; class Clostridia; order Oscillospirales; family Acutalibacteraceae; genus SIG607. Next base: position 10,066 of record JAFVIF010000013.1, on the reverse strand, counting down.
GCAAAGCAAGCTTGCGTTAGCGGCAACCCTGTTTTTAATACTAATCGGCGCCTTGCTGTTTTTCATATTCGAATACAATAACCCCGCAACCATTAAAGATTTCTCTTTATTCAATAAAATACAAGCCTCTCTTTTCCAATCGGTTACCACCCGTACCGCAGGCTTTGCCACCCTTCCTCAGGAAAAGCTCACCAATGCTTCTTCCTTCGTAAGCATTTTCCTTATGTTTATAGGGGGCTCTCCCATAGGTACGGCCGGCGGTGTAAAAACCGTTACTATGCTGGTGCTTTTTGCAGGCGCCTTTTCTGCAATTACGGGAAAAACAGAAACGACTCTTATGGGAAGGAGTATATCCCGTCAAATCCTGTCCAAGGCTATGGCGGTAGTTTCTATGTCGTTTATCACTATGCTCGTTTCCACCGTTTTACTTTCTGCCTGTGTAGACGCTTCGGCATTGGATATCCTTTATGAAACGGCAAGCGCCACCGCCACGGTAGGCTTAACCAGAAATTTAACCCCCTATTTGGGAGATTTAGGAAAGCTTATTATAATAATTACTATGTATTTAGGCAGAGTTGGGCCTATCTCCTTGGCCATTGCCTTTAACATAAGAAAAAGCAATAAAAATGTAATTCAAAATCCATTTGAAGAAATAAGTGTAGGGTGATATTATGAGCATCAATAATAAAAATTATGCGGTATTCGGCCTTGGAAGATACGGCTTTGCCGTTGCAAAGGAATTATGTGACAGCGGCGCTCAGGTATTGGCGGTGGACACCGACCCCAATATTGTAAATGCCGCAGGTATGTTTATTCCCATTTGCAAATGTGCCGATATAACCGACGAGGAGGTTATAGAACGGTTGGGTATCTCCAATATGGACACCGTTATAATAGCTATGGCAGGCAATTTGGAAGCAAGCGTTATGGCAACGGCGCTTTGCAAGGAGGCGGGCGTAAAAACCGTTATTGCAAAATGCTCCGATGAAATGCATCAAAAAATATTAAGCAAGGTTGGTGCCGATATTACCGTATTCCCCGAAAAGGAATCGGGTATGCGTTTGGCTAAAAACATTTTAAGCTCAGGCTTTGTAGATATGATAGAGCTTTCCGACGAGGTTTCTATGGTAGAATTAGATATGCGCAAGGAGTGGGTAGGTAAAAGCCTTATAGAGCTTAACCTGCGCAAAAGGTACAGTATAAACGTAGTAGCCATAAAGGAAAACGATATTATAACGACCGATATTGACCCTGCCGCACCCTTAAGCGAAAACTGCAAGCTTATAGTAATTGCTGATACCGACAAGCTGTTAAAATTAAAATAAACATATTATTCTAAAAGAAAAAACCGAGTCAATGACTCGGTTTTTTTGTGTTATACCTTTTGTTTTTAATTATTCTTCCTCGAGTGCCGCAATAGCTTCGTTTTGAATATTTTCGTCGTAGGACAGAACGGGGGCAGTTTCCTTTTTCTTTATTTTTCTGTCAATATAGTTCTTTGTAATCTTCATAACCAGCGGGAAGAGAACAACGACACCGATAAGGTTAGGAATCATCATAAGTCCGTTGAAGGTGTCGGAAATATCCCAAGCGAGAGAAGAGGAAAGAACAGCACCGAAGATAACGGTACATACGTGAATAATTCTGAAGATAACGGTTGTCTTTGCGCCGAAAAGATATTCCCAAGCCTTGGAACCGTAGTGGGACCAGCCGAGAACGGTGGTGAAAGCAAAGAGGAACATTGCTATAGCGATAAATCTCTGACCGATATTTGCCCAGGGGAATACCTGATTAAATGCGCCGCCTACGAGGGTAGCATCGGTAAAGCCTTGTGCAATTTCACCTGTTGCCACGTTAAATACGCCGCCTTCAAGACCGCCGGAGGTAAGTACAACGAGAGCAGTCATGGTACATACAACCATAGTATCGGCAAATACCTCGAAGATACCCCACATACCCTGCTTAACGGGTTCTTTAATGTTGGAGTTAGAGTGAACCATAACCGAAGAACCAAGACCTGCTTCGTTGGAGAATACACCACGCTTAAAGCCGTTGGTCATTGCAATAATAACACCGCCGATACCGCCGCCGACAAATGCTTCGGGAGCGAAAGCGTTTACAAATATAGCCTTGAATGCAGGAATAATTGCCTGATAGTTAACACCGATAATAACAAGAGAGCCTGCTACGAAAAGAACAACCATAAAGGGAACGATTTTTTCTGCAACGGAAGCAATTCTCTTAAGTCCGCCCAAGGTAATAAGAGCGGTAAGAGCCATAATTACAACGCCTAAAATAAGGTTATAAAGGGAAACGTCACCAAATACAATCTGACTTGAAAGGGACTCAACGTTAAATGCGGCTGCAACGTTTGCAACAATCTTGTTTACCTGTCCCATACTTCCTATACCGAAGGAAGCGAGCATTGTGAAAATACAGAAAAGAACAGCTAAAACCTTACCAATCCATTTACAGCCCTTTTTCTTGCCAAGGCCGTCGCGAAGATAGTACATTGCGCCTCCGGACCATTCGCCGTTAGAATTCTTTCTGCGGAAGTACATACCAAGCACGTTTTCGGAATAGTTGGTCATCATACCAAGGAAGGCTGCAACCCACATCCAGAAAACGGCGCCTGCACCACCGATACAAATAGCGGCGGCAACACCTGCAATATTACCTGTACCTACCGTTGCGGCAAGTGCGGTACAAAGAGCCTGGAAGGGAGAAATAGAACCCTTTTCCTTACTGTGCTTGATTACGTCCTTCTTAAACATACTGCCTATAGTGTTTTTCCACCAAAGACCAATGTGAGAAATCTGGAACACTTTGGTAACCAGAGTCATAAGGACACCGGTACCGATAAGAAGAATAAGTCCCGGAAGTCCCCAAACGACGCCGTTTATTTCGCCGTTTATTTCTGCGATTTTTTCTAACATATTTTTTCCTCCTTAAAAATAAAAACTGCCTTTTTTAAAAGACAGCTCCGGAGCAAAACTTTTCCCTTGGGGAAAGCTTTGTAGCTCTGTCCTTTTGCCTGAGAGATTTACGTAAAACGCTTTCACCTTCGGCATCCAATTTAATGGACTTCTCCAGAGTGCCGTCCGCTTACAGTCTTTTCGGTTTCCCGAGCCTGAGAGTGTTACTCCTTCGGCAGCAGAGCTTTTCCTGTAAGTTTCTACCGGCATATTAAATTTACCAGCATATTATATACCATTATTCCGACTTTTGCAACAATAAATTCATAAATCATTCATATTTGTCAAGTTTAATGGAAAAAACAGTTGAAAAAGCCACTATTTTGTGGGATAATAATATATATTTTTAAACTTTTCTTTTAAGGTGATATTATGAAAGAGCTTAAAAACATCCAGGACTACAACGGCCGAATCAAAAAAGTGCTTATTACCAAGGAGGAAATCGACGCCAAAATAAAAGAAGCAGGCAAGGTTATCGACTCCTATTACGACGGCAGACCTATTCTTTTAGTCAGCGTTTTAAAGGGCGCCTTCGTCTTTATGGCGGATTTGTGCCGTGCCGTAACCGTTCCCTGCGAAATAGGCTTTATGTGTGCAAAAAGCTACTATACGGGCACCGTTTCCTCCGGAGTTGTTAACATTACAATGGATTTAGATCAGGACGTAAGCGGCTACAACGTTGTTATTGTAGAGGATATTATTGACACAGGCCGCACCCTTAAGGATATTTACGAGCTTTTAAAGGCAAGAAAGCCTCTGTCCATTCGTGTTATCACCCTTCTTGATAAGCCTTCTCGCAGACTTGTTGAGTTTACTCCCGATTTATCCCTTTTCACAATAGAAGACCTTTTCGTTATCGGCTACGGTCTTGATTGCGGCGAATTTTACCGAAATCTCCCCTACATTGCTGAATACAGCGAGGATTAAAATGAAAACCGAGCGTTTAAAACGCTCGGTTTTTTATTTTACTTTTTGTATGCGTCGAGAAGCTCGGGAGGATTCTTTTTAAGCTCGCTGAGCAGCTCAGAAAGACTGCCGATTGCAAGGCCGATTCTTTCGTCTGCCGCGCCGTAATAAATACGGATTTCATCCTTTTCTTCATCTACTATAGCACCGCAGGCAAAGGTTGTATTGCCGCTTCTGCCGTAGATTTCGTAATCCTCGTTTGGGGTAAGAATAGGCTTATCAAGAACACCTATTATCTTTTCGGGGTTTTCTAAATCAAGAAGCATTGCCGATAAAGAATAGCACCATTCACGGTTTTCCTTATAAACGCCGTGGATAATCTCTAACCAACCGTCCTTTGTCTTAATTGGGGGAGTAGGGCCAACCTTATAATTCGCATAGGAATTACAGGGATAAAAGAAGGGACGGTGTCTGCCCCAATGAATCATATCGGGGGAATAGGAAATCCACATACCGTGGGTTAATTGGTCGTCAAGAGGATGACCCGGTGGCGATACACGGGCAAGACCGTAGGGGCGGTCAAGACGCACGTAGTCGCCGTTTATCTTTTCGGGGAAAAGACAGGGCACTCTGTTTAAAGGAAGCGAAATACACTCTACAAATTCAAGGGTTTTAAAGTCTTTTGTCTTTTCAAGAAGAGCGCAGGGGCCTATATCTCTGCCGTTAAGAGGATGACACTGACCGGGACGAACTATGTAATAGGTGTCGTCAATTTTGGTTACTCTGGGGTCAATAATCCAGGAATCGAAATTTCCCGGAATATTCGGTGCCCAATCCCTGCATTTGCAAAGAGGCTCGGGGTTAATATCGAAATTAATACCGTCTTCACTGGTTGCTACGTGTATACCCGTAAGGCTTCCTGCAGCGTTGCGTTCTTTATAAATAGCGGCAATAAGTAAAAGATATTTGCCTTCAAACATTACCTGTCCGCAGTTAAAAACCGAAACGGCAGGAACAGGAAAATTTTCAACAGTTATAATGGGATTACCCTTATATCTGTGCATTATGTATTCAGGTCCTCTAAATTTTTCTATCATTTAATTACCTCCGTTTTGTTTTTACAATATCATTTTAACAACACAAAATAAACGACTCGGTTTTTTGATTTTATTTTTTGTATGCTTCAAGAAGCTCGGGAGGATTCTTTTTAAGTTCACTTAAAAGTTCGCTTAAAGAACCTGTTGCAAGAGCAATTCTTTCATCTGCCGCACCGTAGTAAATTCTGATTTCGTCCTTTTCTTCATTAACTATTGCACCGCAAGCAAAGGTTACGTTTTCGGCTCTGCCGTAAATTTCATAATCTTCATTTGGAGTAAGAATAGGCTTATCAAGAACACCGATAATCTTTGAAGGATCGTTCAAATCCATAAGCATTGCCGAAAGGCTATAGCACCATTCCCTGTTTTCCTTATATACGCCGTGGAAGATTTCAAGCCAACCGTCTTTAGTCTTTATGGGGGGAGTCGGGCCTACCTTATAGTTTGCAAAAGAATTGCAGGGATAAAAGAAGGGACGGTGTCTGCCCCAGTGAACCATATCGGGAGAATAGGAAATCCACATACCGTGGGTCAATTCGTCATCAAGAGTATGACCGGGCGCTGAAACGCGGGCAAGACCATAGGGACGGTCGAGACGAACGTAGTCGCCGTTAATCTTTTCGGGGAAAAGACAGGGTACTCTATTTATTGGAAGAGATATACATTCAATAAATTCAGCGGTCTTAAAATCCTTGGTTTTATAAAGAAGTGCGCAAGGTCCGATATCCTTACCGTTAAGTGGATGGCACTGACCGGGACGAACTATATAGTAAGTATCGCCGATTTGTGTAACTCTGGGATCTATTACCCAAGTGTCGAATCTGCCGGGCATATTTTTTACCCACTCGGTACTCTTAAAGAGTGGTTCCGGATTTATGTCAAAGTTGATTCCGTCTTCACTTAAAGCTACGTGAATACCCGTTCCGCAGCCTGGAGCTATAGGTTTTTTGTAAATGGCGGCAATAAGTAAAAGATATTTACCCTCAAACATTACCTGACCGCAGTTAAATACCGCATTGACAGGTACAGGGAAATTTTCCGCCGTAATAATGGGGTTGTTCTTATAGCGATGCATTATATATTCTTCGCCACGAAATTTTTCTATCATTAATAGTACCTCCCTTATCTTTGGTATTAATATTGTAACACAAGGAAAAAGTATGTACAAGCCAAAAAAATCGGGATTTTCTGTAACTTTTTTTCACTGCAGAAGTTTTTACCTACTTCAAAACATACGCCCTTACGTGCTATGCTATGCAACGCTTCGCGTTGATGATATGCACTGCTTTGCAGTGATGCTATGCAACGCTTCGCGTTGATGATATACACCCCTTTGGGGTGATTTTAAACAGAAGGAGCCGTGATTACTCACGGCTCCTTCTGTTTAAAAAGGGGATAGGGATGAATAGGGGCATTTTTAATGGGGTTAAAAAAGAGACATTTGAGGAGAAAGGGAATTTTTTTCTATTTTGATTTTAATTTCTACTTCCCTTTCGTTCTCCCTTTGCTTATAGCGGATGGGGACGCCCGCACTGCAAAGGCTTTCGGTAAGCTGCTTTACGCTGTTTATTAAAAAGCGCGCATCCTTTATGGGAGGAAGCCTTTTTTCTTTGTCGCCGCTTACTGTTTCGGCTTTTTTAATTTCCCTTTGCGGTATTACTGCCGCCTCGGGATTTTGGCAAAGCTCCATAAGCTGATAAAGGGATAGGTGATATTCCTTTGCCTTTTCCTTTGTTTTTGAAGAAAGAGCAGTAATTTCAATCAGCTTACTTATTTCACCCGTTGTAAAGGACAAAAGGCAGGCCACCTTATCGCGGGAAAATTCGCCGCATAATTCCTTAAGCCTGTCCGCCTCCTTTAAGGGGTCCTGCTGATGCCCCAAAAGGCACTCAGCGGCACGAAACAGCCGCGGGTCTCCCTTAAAATCGCTTACCACACAGGGTATTTTGTTAATTCCTGCCATTATGCAGGCCTTAATACGCCTTTCTCCGCTTATAACCTGATAGCCATATTCGGTATTCCTTACGGTGACAGGCACAAGCAGTCCGTTTTCCTTTATGCTTTCCGATAAAAGCATAAGTCGGTAACGGTCAAAGTCAGATACTGCGTTTACCGGTGGTATTATTTCTATAGGGGAAAGAAAAATCAGCCGCGGAAAGGTTTGTTGCTTCACTTTTTAACCTCCTGCCGAAACCCTTTCGGCAAGTAAATAATAGCACCCGTCAACACCTTTTGCAACAAAAACAAATCGACCAAAAAAGCCCTTTAAATCCCCTTTTTTATTAACTTATACACCCTTCCCCGCCGTTTTTGTTCATTACTGTATTAATATGTTTTTTTGTGCGATATTTTTCTTTCATAAAAGCAAAAAGGCAAGAATTTATTCTTGCCTTTTTACAACGGTTGTTTTGATATTTTAGCCGATATACGGGGGTACTTCTGTGGTGTAGGAGACACCTTTTGGGTCACCACTATTGTACGCTCGCCGATATTTTGGTGTCCTTCGGCAAAAACCGTAGTTTTGCCGCCGCCGAGTATACTGAGCGCCTTTTTGGCATTTTCGGCTTCTTCCCTTCCTGCAGGGCCCTTTAGCGCGGCAAAGCAACCGCCCACCTTAACGTAGGGCATACAGTATTCGCTGAGCACGTTCATATTAGCCACAGCCCTTGCAACGGCATAATCGTACTGCTCGCGGTATTCCGCCTTTTTAGCGCCCTCCTCGGCACGCAGATGCACAACGCTTGCACTAAGGTTTAATTCCTCTAAAACCTCGCTTAAAAATACTAAACGCTTATTGAGTCCGTCTAAAAGAGTAAGGTTAATATCCTCCCTTACTATTTTTAACACCATACCCGGAAAGCCTGCGCCTGTGCCGACGTCAATGACCCTTGCACCCTTTTTAATATCAACGTCCTTAAAAAGCAAAATGCAGTCGTAAAAATGCTTCCAAACAACCTCGCTTGGCTCGGTTATGGCGGTAAGATTCATTTTTTCGTTCCACTCTATAAGCAAATTTGCATATTTATTAAGGTTTTCTATCTGCTTTTCGGTAAGGGTTATATTAAACTCACCTAACGCGGGTAAAATTTCGTTAATGGGAAAATTAATCATTATTTTCCTCCGTTTTTGTTTTTTTCAAGATAGATAATAAGCACCGACAAATCGGCAGGGCTGACACCCGAAATACGGGATGCCTGACCAATGCTTTTAGGCCGTACCTTAGTAAGCTTTTCCACCGCTTCAAGCCTTAGACCGCCAACGGCAGAATAGTCGATTTCGCTTGGGATAAGCTTTTTCTCCAGGCGGAGCATTTCATCAACCGCCGCCTGCTGACGGGCAATATAGCCCTCGTACTTTATTTCGGTTTCGATTTTTTCCCTTACGTCAATAGTAAGCTCGGGTCTTTCCTTATCCCAAGGAGCAAGAGCATCGTAGGAAAGCTGAGGCCTTTTAATAAGCTCGGCAAGGCGTATACCCGTAGTCATAGGCGCCGTACCAACCGATTCAAGATATGCGTTAAGGCTTTCATCGGGAGCTATAGTGGTAGCCCTTAAGCGTTCAATTTCCCTTTCCTTTTGTTCCTTACGCTTTAAAAAACGAGCCCAATCGGTATCGTTTATAAGTCCCAAGGCCCTTCCCGTAGGCATAAGCCTTTCGTCGGCATTATCCTGACGTAAAAGTAGCCTGTATTCGCTTCGGCTGGTCATCATTCTGTACGGGTCGGAGCAGCCCTTGGTTACAAGGTCATCAATAAGCGTACCTATATAACTGTTGGTACGGGAGAAAACAAGAGGCTCCTTACCCTTTATTTTAAGGGCGGCATTTGCTCCTGCCACAAAGCCCTGCACCGCCGCCTCCTCGTAGCCCGAGGAGCCATTAAACTGACCTGCGCCGTAAAGTCCGTCGTGGCCGTTTATTTCAAGGGTATAGGAAAGGCATAAGGGGTCGATGCAATCATACTCAATAGCATAGGCATTACGCATAATCTTCACGTTTTCAAGGCCTTCTATGGTTCTGTAAAATTTGATTTGCACCTCTTCGGGCAATGAGGAGGACATACCCTGAAGGTATAATTCCTCGGTTTCGCTTCCGCAAGGCTCAATGAATAAAAGGTGACGCTTTTTATCGGCAAAGCGTACTATTTTATCCTCAATACTGGGACAATACCGTGGGCCTACACCCTCGATTTCACCTGCATAAAGGGGTGAACGGTCAAGGTTTTCCCTTATTACACGCTCGGTTTCGCTGTTGGTATAGGCAATATGGCAAACACCCGAATTGTCAATGGTTTCGGGGTCGGTAGAAAAGCTGAAGGGGGTAATTTCGCTGTCGCCGTGCTGAATTTCAAGCTTTGAAAAGTCAATGCTTGCTCTGTCTACACGGGCGGGAGTACCCGTTTTAAAACGGCGAAGGGGCAGTCCCAAGGCCTTTAGAGAATCAACAAGCTCTACCGAAGGGGCAAGCCCGTCGGGACCGCTGTTGTAATTAACCTCACCCACGTAGATTTTACCGCCGAGAAAGGTTCCTGTTGCCAAAACAACAGCCTTTACACGGTATTTTGCGCCAAGCTTAGTAGTAACAGCCCAGTATTGGCCGTCCCTTTCAACTGCAATTACCTCGGCCTGCTTTACGTCAAGCCCCTGCTGAAGCTCAACGGCGTGCTTCATATAGGCAGAATAGTTTCGCCTGTCAATTTGAGCGCGCAAGGAATGTACAGCAGGGCCCTTACCGCGATTAAGCATTCTGCTTTGTATGGTGTTTTTGTCAGCCGCTCTGCCCATTTCACCGCCCAAAGCGTCAAGCTCACGCACAAGGTGACCCTTTGCGGTGCCGCCTATAGAGGGATTACAGGGCAAATTGCCTATCCAGTCCATAGTAACGGTAAACATTACGGTTTTGGCAGATAGCCTTGCGGCAACAAGAGCCGCTTCAACACCTGCGTGACCGCCGCCTATTACGGCAACGTCATAATTTTCGGCATTATAGGTTATCATACTTTTACTTCTTTAACACGGGAACCTTAACGGTTTTATAGTAGTATATAAGTATAACTATAAAACCGTTAAGGTTATCATACTTTTACTTCTT
>JAFVIF010000012.1 GCA_017474125.1 Clostridia bacterium | reverse complement strand
CCGTTGTAGGAAACGTTGGGAACGCCTGCAGTTTCGCAAGCGGTAGGAGCGCCCATGGAGTCAGCGTGCTGAGAAATAAGCTTACAGCCGCCTGCTATAAGAGCCTGAGCAGCTTCCTTTTCCTTCTGCTCATCGTACCAAGAACCGGTGAACTTAACGTCCATGGTTACAGTGGGGCAAACAGACTTTGCACCAAGGTAGAAGGAAGTATAACCGGACATAACTTCAGCGAAGGTGAAGGCACCAACGTAGCCCATTTTAGCCTCTTCGGCCTTGAACTCGCCCTTTGCGATCATTTCGTTGAGCTTTAAGCCTGCAGCAACACCTGCAAGATAACGGCCCTCGTAAATGGAAGCGAAAGCGTTGTGGAAGTTTGCAACACCGGCGGTGTGAGCCTGAGTACCGGTAGCATGGCAGAACTGTACGTCGGGATACTTCTTAGCAGCGTCAATAAGGAAGGACTCGTGACCGAAGCTGTCTGCGAAAATGATATCGCATCCGTCAACCTCGATAAGCTCAACAGCTGCATCGTAGCAGTCCTTGGACTCGGGTATCTGAGTCTTCTGAGCATATTCTACGCCCATTGCTTCACAAGCAGCCTTAGCTGCATCCATGAAGTTCTTGTCGTAGGTAGACTGCTCGTCGTGAAGGAAGATAAAACCAACCTTCAGTTTTTCAGCGGATTCTCCGCCGCCGCAAGCTGCTAAGCCAAAAATCATAGCAACCGCAAGAAGAAGTGCAAGTAACTTTTTCATTTTTGTTTTCCTCCTCGCCTTTCGGCAATTTTTTATAAAAGCCGTCCTGTTACTGCGGACGGAATTTAACGGAATCATCGGTCATAGAATCAACAATAGCAAGAGATTCTACCCTTATACCCTGACTTCTAAGCTTGTCTCCACCGCCTTGGAAGCCCTTTTCAATGGCTATTGCAATACCTGCGGTTTTTCCGCCTGCCTGCGAAACAATATCCATAAGACCGTTAAGGGCGTTGCCTATAGCCAAAAAGTCGTCGATAATCAGAATATTTTCGTTTTCCTTTAAATGCTCCTTGCTTACCACTACCTGATAAACGGTATTATGGGTATAAGAAGCAACCTCGGAAGAATAAACGTCTGCTAAAATATTGGTGGTTTTGTTCTTTTTAGCAAAAACAACCGGCACGTGCATATGCGCGGCCGCGGCCACAGCTATAGCAATACCGGATGCTTCTATAGTAAGAATTTTATCAACTTTTGTATCGGCATAAAGACGCGCGATTTCCTTACCCATGGTCATAAGGAAATCGACGTCGAGCTGATGATTCAAGAATGAGGAAACCTTTAGAATATTACCGGGAAACACCTTTCCCTCGTGTAGAATTTTTTCCTCTAACGCCTTCAAAAAAAATCAGCTCACTTTACCCTAAATTATGTAGTAATTTTACCATTTAAGATAAAAAAAGTCAATAGCTTGAAGATTTATTTTAAACTTTCGGTAAAATAAACAAATTACCGCAAAAAACTTAACTAAAATATAAAAAACGACTTTACATTTGAAGGGTCTACTCAATTCCCAAAAACCTATCAAGCGCTCTTTGGGCCTTGTACCGTGACAGGTTAAAATCCCCTACGCTGCGTTTACGCGTATACACCGTTCGGCCGTCAACGTATTCCGATTGGTACATTTTTTCGCAATCCTTCATAAGCTCTTTTTTGGCCGCCAGCCTTAACGAAACGTCATAGTCCTTATTACTGTATATTTCATAAAGTGTTGGAATAGCTCCCTCACCTAAATCGCCTATAGCGTTAACGTCCAAATTTTCAACCAAATTGCTTTCGTAAGCGTACAGGTTATACCGTGCCACGGTTTTGTCAACGTCGGCGAACCCGAGTATAAGTAAAAGAAGCATTGCGGCAATAAGCCCCGTTTTTAAAATCTGCACCCTTTTAATAAATACGCGAAGAATTACCGCTATAAACAATACGGCGAGAAAAAGCATAAACACGCTGGTCAGTATTCTGAGCCTTGTCATACCGAATTGACCGATATAAAGGACCATTTTAGAAACTGCCGTTGCAATAAGCAAAACGGTAAATGCGGCAATAAACACAACCACACCGTTAAAAAGCTTACTTTGCTTTTGGTTTTCGTCTTTCTTAATAAGAACACAAGCAAGGCTTATTAACGTAAAGTTAATGGCGGCAATGGCGGTCATTTCAAAAAAGCCGCGTCTTGCATAGGAAGCAAAAGTTATGCCTTCGGGAAGTATGCCCCTAAAGGCACTGAAGAAATATGCAAACTGCGAAGCTATATAAGCTACGTAAACAAAGGAAATTGCCGAAAGAAAGGATATAATAAAGATTTTATCCACAGCACCCTTTATACCCATAAGCTTTTGCTCCTTTTTGTTTTTTGAAAGGCCCAAGCCTAAGCTCAGCATAAGCGGAAAACAAAGAACGCCCGTAATTATTTTAACTACCGTTGACCCAAAGCCTCCGAAGCTGTTACCTATTTTGGAAACGAGGCCGTCGAAGGCGGCATCGGAGGAGCGCAAAAGAGCTGCGACTACTATTACGGCAGGAACGGCACAGGCTATGCCTATAAGCGCCTTGCCCATTCCCTTCCCCATTTTTCCGCCCAGAGCAAAAAAGCTTTTTACGCTTTTTCCAATAGACGAAAACATAGTGTGAAGTCCCGAAATGCAAACGCTTATAACCGAGCAATCGTCCTTAATTTCATAGCCGCTTATATTAAGAAGCCACAAAAACAGCCCTAAGGTTAACGGTAAAAACAGAAACAGTCGTACTGTATTATCGGCAGAAACGGTATATACAAAAAAGCCGCAAACTGCCAAAGCTAAGGCTATAACCGAAAAGGGAGAAAGGAGAGCCCTTTTACCACCGAGATAAAAACCGAACAGCAGGGTAAAAGCAATAAGCGATAAGGTAAATCCTATATTAAATCCGCCCCATAGCGTAAGCGACACCGTAGGTGTTACTAAAAGTGCAGTTAGAATTGAGAAAGCCCTATCCTTTTTATCCATTAAAAATACTCTTTCATCAAGCTGTGCGTAGGTATACTGAAGGTTTTGGTTTTCCATAATTAATCCTCCTCGTAGGAAAGAATATCCCCGGGCTGGCAATCAAGCTCCTTACATATACTTTCAAGGGTAGAAAAGCGTATAGCCTTAGCCTTTCCCGTTTTGAGAATTGATAAATTAGCCTGAGTGATTCCCACCCTTTCGGCAAGTGTAGCAGAGCTTATTTTTCTTTTAGCAAGAATAACGTCAAGATTAACAATTATCATATTTTTCGCCTCGTCATATAGTTAAATCGTTTTCTTCCCGCAAAAGCTTTGCAGAGCACATTATGTTTTTAATAACACGCAAAATTAGACCTATAAAGCCTGCCGCCGCCGCAATAAGGAGCAAAGGATAATAGGTTCTGCCGCCTATCAGCGTAATTAAAGCCACGGCAAAACAGCACCAAGAAAGAATACGCAGCATCGTTATATTACTGTTTACAAAAATTTCCTCCCTATTTATGGCGAACAACACCTTCAAAAGACAAAACAGCGCCAAATAAGCAAAGGGCAGACAAATATAAAAGCAGGTAATAACAACCTTATAAAGCACGAGCGGAGCATTCATAGCATGCACAGTTTTAAAGTACCAGCTAATCATTTCAGGCATTGCAACGGCGGCAAAGGTTAACATTATGCCTATGATAAAGCAAACCGCAATAGAAAGGATTATAGATTTTTTGAAATTCCACATACAAATTCCTCTTTTCTGTTAATTTCTACCTGCATTATACACCGCTTATTATCGTTTGTCAACAATTTATTATCGAAAAACGATAATATTTTAATTATAAAGAAGCCCGAACCGAGTACGATTCGGGCAAAAATTATTTTACAAGCTGTTTTTTGGCGGCCTGCAGAGTTTTGTTTGCAACACTCATTGCGCTCTTTCCGCCCTGCTCGTTTCCTTCTGCCACCACCACAAAGGCAAGCGGCAGACTTTCATCCTTGCAGAAGCCGACAAAAAGAGAATTTTCCATTTTATTGCCAACCTCGGCAGTACCCGTTTTTCCGCACACGTCAAGGGTGCCGAAGGTGGCTTTGCCGTAATTATCAAGGGCGGCGTAATCCATTAGCTCGGCAAGCCTTTGGGCAGTATCGGTTTTTAACATTCTAACCTTTTTGGGAGAAGCCGTATAAAGGAGCTTACCGTTGGAGGCGGTAATTGAATAAACCATATAAGGCTCTACGTATTCACCGCCGTTGGCTATTGCGCTTACCATACAAAGGTATTGCAAAGGATTCATAAGGTTGGTATGTTGTCCTATTCCGGACCAGCCGAAATCAATATTACGGGAGCCTTTAACCGAATAGCTCGACCTTGCAGCGGCTATACCGTCAATATAAAAGGTGTCGTTAAAGCCAAGCTTTTCGGCATATTTTGTCATTGTAGTTTTGCCGAGAGTTAGCGCCATATTGGAGAAAAACGCATTACAGGAATGGGAAAAAGCCCTTTTAAGGGTAACGCTTTTATGCTTACCCAGACAATTAAGCCGCTCGTTTTCAATAACCGTACCGTAGTTGCAGTTAAAGTCGGTGGTGTAGGCCTCATCACCCAAGGTTTCAATAGCCGCCGCAGAGGTAACTATTTTAAAGGTAGAGCCGGGGGTGTAGGTTGACGATATAAAACGGTTCATAAAAACACTGCCAAGCTGTCCGTTTTTAGCCTTTTCATATTCCTTAACGTTTTCAATATCGTAGGTGGGGGTGCTTACCATACAAACCACCTCACCCGTTTTATAATTACAAACACCAACACAGCCGCTCGAATTACCAAGCGCCTTCATTGCGGCTACGTTTATGGCTGAGTCAATAGTAAGCACAGCATTATTGCCCTTACCCGAATAGGTATAAACACCGTTAATTTCGGAATAGCCTACAAGCTTGCTTCTTAGCGCATTCACCACGCCCGTACTTATAAAGCCGTCGTGGTCGCCTATAGTATGAATTGTAGCGCGCCGTATATTGCTGTCGCTGTTATAAACGCGCTTTTGGTCCTTAGTTTCCGATAAAACACGACCGTCGCGGTCCCAAATCGTACCCACCTCGGTCATTTTTCCGCTTGTATAAATATGTCCGTTGGTTTCATAAAAGGCCCAATCCTCACCTAAGGAAGCATACCTGACAATAAACACGGTACAAAGAATAAGGAACAAAAGAAGTATTACCCGTATAACGTTTGCGCGAAAATTAATTCTTTTCACTCTTTAATTCCCCCTTCACCTTTAATACAGAGTGCTCCAAAGCAAGCGGAGCTCTTAAAAACGCCGTGAGCATAAGGCAGGCAATAACCGACGAGCCGCCGTTACTTATAAAGGGTAAGGTTACCCCCGTAAAGGGCAGCATATCTAACGAGCCGAAAACGTTAAGCGCCGTTTGAATAAGCAACAGCACGGCCGCCGCGCAGGCGGTAATACCGTAATAGGCACTTTTAGAGGTGGTTAACACCTTAATTGCGTAAAGGGTAAATATAACGAAGCAGGACAGCACGCAAAGGGAAACAATAAGTCCCCATTCCTCGCTGATAAGACCGAAAACAATATCGGTATCGGCGGCGTGTACCTTAATAAGAGTACCCCTTCCTCCGCCTACGCCGAAAAGTCCACCCGAAGCGGTGGCAATCATAGCACGCGTTTGCTGATAGCCACTGTCGGCGGCATTGGCAAAGGCCTGTCCAAAGGAAAAAATACGCTTGGCAACATAGGGGAAGAAAAGTATTACCGCACCGCCAAGCAAAAGCGCGGCGCCAAAAAGGGCACCGATAAGCTTTATGTTGCAAAAACGGATTGAAACCACCGTAAACAGCACTACTGCATAAATGAGTGCCGTACCGAAATCGCTTAAATAAGCAAGGGAGCCAAGGCAGAAAACCGCAAAGGCTATAAACATAAGGCTGTCCTTAATATTGCTTATTTTTTCAACGCTTGTGCCGCAAATAAACACAAATATAACCTTAATTAATTCGGAAGGCTGAAAGGAAAAGCCGGCAATATTAAGCCAGTTTTGAGCGCCGTTATAAATAACGCCGAAAACCATATTCACTCCGAAAAGCGCAACACCCGCCGTAAAAGCTATAAATCTTAAGCTTATAGCGCGCTTTGCCGAACAAAGCACGTAGGATAAAACGATAGCGCCGATCAGTCCCGCCGCAATACAAATTGTCTGCTTTAAAATTACGTCGTTACCCTTATGAGCCACTACCGATAAGCCCAAGGTTATTAAAAACATAACGGGCACTTCAATAAAGGCGCCCTTAAATTTGGTTATAATAAAATAAACCCATTCAAAAGCCGCAACGCCTAAGAAAACGCCGCCTATTGCCGCAGTTTTTTCAGGAAAAGCAAATATAAGCGACAGCATAACCAAAAGCTGAATAAGGGTAAGACAGCAAAGAATAGAGGCTCTGTACAGATTGGTTCTTTCCTTATCCTTTTTACGGTTGTTTTTTATACGCAAGGAGAATTCCCTGTCCCCTACCGAAATAACGTCGTCGGGAGCAAATGCCGTTTCAACACGTACCGAATGCTTGTTGACCCCGATTTTCGATTTACCTATAGGCCGCACCGTAAAGGACTTGCCGCATACCGAAATAACGCAATGCTCATCGTTTATTCCGTCGATAACAATATCACAAGTATCACCGCTGCCAACAAGTAATTCACCGTCGTTTACCGATTGCTCACTCATATCGTCAAGGAGCAAAACCTTTTTATAGCGTCTGCCCTTTTTTGACAGCAGTCCAAGTCCGCAAAAGGTAACCAAAAGCACGGACAGTATGGGTAAAAGGTAACGCACAATTGCAATAAAACCGCGTATATATTCAGCCATTATTATCCGTCCTTTCTTTTAATTTTACTCATTATACTATATTTTCCTGTTTTTAACAAGTGTAAGAAAATCCCTGAGCACTTAAAGTACTCAGGGATTTTAGCTTATTTATAGTAAAGTGTTCTGTCGGAACCGCATCCAAAAGCAAATTTTTCAATCTTGTTTTGGTTTGCGCTTATAACGTCAAAACAGTTCTGGCTGGGTGTTCCTAACTTTCGGTAGTACCAGGTCCAGGCATAGCCCTTATTATTTATGCTGGTGTTTTGAACGTGCTCCTTTGAAGGAACGGTTATATTGCCGCTATTAGTATAACTGCCTATATTACCACAAGCGGTAGAAATCTGCCACAGGTCAATATCCTCATCATAAAGAACAAGCTCGGTATGCTGATGTCCAAAGCTCATAACGGTAATTTTACCGGTAGTTTTGCTAAAGTCAACATTGCAAACCCCTTCTGCCGAATAAGCGGTTTTATTTTGGTAAGCCGCCATTATACTTCTCATATATTCGGAATTAAACATTACGTTACCGTAAGAGTTGGTAGCGCCGTCAATACCCATATGAGAAAGGTATACGTAGTTCCAATCGTCGGGCGCAGTCATTGCTTCATTAGCAAGCCATTCAACCTGTTCCATATCGTAGCCCCAATAAGAATAACCGGTTTTATAATGACGGGAGGTTATAGTGCTTTCGGGCTGATGAGACAGAAGCTCTGTTATTACGCCGTTTTCATCATATTTTGCTCTGCAGTCTACCGTATCAAGGAATATAAGCCTTGTCTTCTTATCAGCCATATCAAAGTAATAATACTTGGAATCAACATACTCGCTGTCCTTAACTATATTATCAGGACAATAAACTTGGAGAATATTTTTATCCCAGTCATAGTCGCTGATAATTCTTTCGGGATAATAAACCTTATCTCCTGTTGCTACGTGATAAGAATTATCATCGTGGTTGCCGAACAGGACGAATACGGGCTTTTCACATTCCTTTAAGGGATTGAGTATATCCTGAGTATTATCAATAGCAGCCTGTTTTGTACCAAACATACCCGTAGTTACGTCGCCGCCAACAACGACAAAATCAATATTGTCGTTTTCGTTAGCTATTTTAACTACAGTATTCATCTGACGAATCATATAATTACGGTTAGAAGAGCTTATAGAATGATGCAGGTCGGTAATAAAGATATAGTTAACGCTTCCGTTATTCATAATTTTAATATTTTCACCCATTTTAAGTGCTTCGTTATCAAAAGATAAATAGTCCTTACTTCCCTTTTCTACCATTGCCGCAACGTCGCTGGGCACGTAAATATTAAGGTCTGATAATTTACCCTTTGCGGTAAGCTTAACGTAAGACGCCTTTTCCATAACGTAATTACTTACGTATGCAGGGTTAGCGTTACCGTCAACCGTAAAGAACGGGTCGTAAAGCACTACCTTAAATTCTTCGCCCTTAATTTCGGTGCCCTCGGGAAGATAAACGTAGTAATCGTTCATACTTTCATAACCGCCTGAAGTGGTTAAATCGGCATCATCACCAATTATTCCGCTTCCCTCGGTTATATCGGAAAGTCCTACGGTAATTTCATCACCGTAATAAACGCTGCCGTCTTCAAGTTTAAGGTAAGCTCTTGCGCTTACCTTTCTTTGGTCGTCAATATCAAAGCCTTTAACGTAGGTACTGAAAACAACGTTCTTTGTTACAGAGTTATAGCTCCAGCAGTTTTCCATACCATCGGTTTTACTTACGCCGACAACACCGTTATTAAGGTTTTCGGTAATAAGCTCGGTTTTTCTTTGCGCATCCTTTAAGAGCATTCCGCGTTCTGTAACTTTAAGCTTTTCACCGTTAATATAAACTTCGTTTGCATTTTCGCCTGCTTTATAAACGAACATAAAGCGGAGCGCTTGGGAGTTTTCGGTTTGGGCAACGTCGGCTTTAAGCTTTAGTGCGCCTATACCCCCAACAACGCTGGAAACGGTAACGGTATCAATATAAACTTCACCGTCGGTAATAACCTTTGCAACAAAGCAAGGGTCTTTTTCAAAAGCTTTAACAAGAGAATAATCGGCGGTTATATTAACGCTCATTACTTTCCAATCATCGGTAGACGAAAGGGTAACTTCTTTTGCGGTTACGTTATTATTTATGTTGTAAATTTCACCAAGTCCAAAACCTATTTTTGATTCTTTGCTTGCTTTATATGCAAAGGAGATATTATAGGTAGTTTTGTCGGTAACGGCAAAGAAATCGTCGTTTCTTATTTCAAATACGCCATCACCCGTTGCTTTAAGGCTAACGCCACCCGAATAAGCATCTGTTTCGCTTAATTCAAAATTGCCGTCAAGGTCAATTCCCGTGCTTTCAATGTCTTCCTTATAAAGGTCAAATCCGCAGAAGCCAACCTGATTATCATTATTTGAAATTACGGTAGAAGCCTTGCCGTAATAAGAAGCGTTATCGTTTCTTATTCTCAGATTCTCTTCAGTAGGTACGGTAAGTGCCTCATCGGTATACCATTTATCTACTGTAGAAAAATGAATTTTCGCAGTATTATCAAGGCTGTCGTACACTTCCTTTTGCATAACTGCGGGGAACTTAACGGTTTCTCCGGGCTGTAAGTATTCGGTTTTACCAAGGGTTGCTTCACCGTTTTCAACGTTATAGAAATCAACCTTATTTACCCTTGTTAAGGTAATATCATCAATATCGAAATCAAATTCAACAGTACCGCCTGCGGTAAATACAAGGAAGCATCTGTCGTAATTTCCGTTATATTCCGCAGGTGTAGTAAAGTAAAGCTCATAGGTTACGAAATCATCGCTTTCTTCAACTCCGTCTAACAGTAAGCTATACTTATTGTTAGCGGCATTATTAAGCGCAGTGTTAAACGCAGAGCCATAGCTTACGTAGAAGGTGCCGAGTCTTCCCGAAAGCTCGTTTACACGAACACGAACGGTTGCCCTATAGGTTGTGTTATTAGGCAGTTTAACGTTATCATTGCCGCTGCCCGAATTATTATAGCTACCGCTTTCGGTAAGGGTTAAGGTATAATTACCAAACCAGGCAGAAGCGGTATTTGCTTCACAGTAATAGTGAAGATAAGCGCCGCCTGAAGCATTAGCATCCTTAACTATCGACTGATACGCTTCGCTGTCGGTTGTATAACTCCAACTGTTACCGCGTTTTCTTACAGTATACTTCGAATAATCAATTACCCGTTCAAAGGGCTCGTAGCCTTCAAAATAAGCGTAAAGGGTAATATCGGTATAACCTAAAACACCCGAGGTATGCTCTTCGGTATAATCCTTTGTTGTATACCAGCCGTCAAACCATTTATTATCGGGAGCATTTTTTACCACAGGATAGGTAAAGCTTTCCCCCGGCACACCTGTAACGGTTTCCTCGGTTTCGTTATATTCGTCAACGAAGGTTACCGTAACGGGAGCGGTCCAGGCAGAATAAAGGGTTTGAGCTTCTTTTGTAAAGGAAACGTTTTCAGCCTTTACCGTACGATTTGCATCGGTATACCAACCGTTAAATTTATGGCTTTCCTGATTTGCGCGGTCGGATATATCGGGTAAATCAAAGGCACTTCCTATTGTACCGAATTTAATTTCGGTTTTACCCGAATATTCATCAACAAGCCTTATTACGCCTGTAGTTTCAGCAAGCTTTGTTACCGAAAGGTCGTCTATTTCGGCATTAAAGCCTGTTCGGGCACTTCCCAAAAAAGCAAGCGCAGGGTCAGCGCTTCCGAAGTCAGCAGGAGCGGTAAATTCATAGGTAACGGTCTGCCATTCGGTAGAACAAGGAAGCTCTGTTTTACTGCCGTTCATATCGGTAGCTAAAGTATATACTCCGCTTTCCGCTTTCGTGGAAACAACCTTCACAAGCACCTTACTCATACCGTCTACGTAGTTGGCATCGCCACCTGTTTTTCTTGCACCGTAGCCCATAGAAATATAGCACTCATAGGGAGTTTGAGCGTCGTCGGTAAAGCGTGAAGAAGAGGTTACACGCACCTTAAAGGAAACAATATAGCGTGCGTTAGGAACAAGGTTATAAACCCTGTATTCCTCCCCAACCATTTTATGAAGGCGATAACCGCCGCCTGTAGCCCAGGTTTGCTGCTGAGCGCGGGTACAGGAAATTACGTAATTTTCGGAATCATCCATAGCTTTTGCTTTACCGACACCCCAGCTGGAAAGACCTACACCGTTGGCTTCAAATTCAGCTTTATTTATATCATCATAAAACCCCGATGAATCCTCAAATCCAAAAACAACGGCTTCATCATCTTTAACCTCTAAGGCTTCAATTGCGCTTACGTTAAAGGTGAAGGGAACCCAAAGGGCGCTTATAATAAGCACCAACGCACAGAAAAAGCCGATAGCTTTTCTAAAGGAACGCTTAACATTTGTTTTAAGCATAACATTTCTCCTTTTCTTTTTTACTTGATTTTAGTATAAAGCCAAATGAAAAATAATCATATATTATTATGTAATAACTTTTTGATATTTTGTTAGTTACAAAAACATAAAGTATTGCCTTTTTAAGAGATTTTTGATATATTGTAACCAACAAATTCACAAATTGAGGTGAAACACTATGCTTAACAATACCGATGAAAGATACCTTATAGCCTGCGGACTAAACAAAACAAAAGGACCTTACGGCAGTATAACTCCACTGTTTATAGGTCATTCTGTTTGTACTAAAGGTCATATTTACGGTCCATTCAGAAGGAAGCATTTTGTTTTTCAGTACGTTTTAGAGGGAGAAAAGCATTTTGAAAGTCCTTACGGCACCTTTAAAGTAACCAAGGGCGATATGATTGTAATGCACAGGGGCGATTTGGTTAATTACGACTGCATTAGCGAAACGTCAGAAAATATCTGGGTAGAGTTTGACTGTACAGAGCCACTTCCCGATGCCTTTGATACAACAATAATAAGGAACGAAAAGCTAAGGGATATTTTCCTGAAGCTTAAAAATATTGAAGATATTACACACGGGCAAAACGCCTACGCCTGCAGTATAATATGGCAAATAATTGCTGCAGTTGACACGGGCAAACCCGAAGTCAAACGCTACAGTCATTACGTTAGTGATGCTTTAGAGCTTATTCACCGCCATTATATACAAAAAATCACCGTAAGCTTTTTAGCAAAAGAGCTTAACTTAAACCGCAGTTATTTTTGCGATTTATTCAAAAAAGAGGTGGGCATTTCTCCAAAAGAATATATCGACGACTACCGCATTTCCGCCGCCTGCGAAATACTGAAGCAGTCGGAGCTGTCCATTAGCGAGGTGGCCGAAAACGCGGGCTATTCAGATTTATCGTCTTTTTCAAAAGCCTTTAAAGAACGTGTCGGAGTTCCGCCGAAAGCTTATAGAGAAGCAAACAAAAAATAAAAAACACCAAGTGCTCCTTTCATTCTAAAGCTCTCTTTAAGCGTAACAAAAAGCGTCGTGTTTCCACGACGCTGAAATTTCACTTAAATTCAATTTTCATTTCAAAGGCCTTTTTGTCCTCCTTAATTATCCAAAGGTAGGACGTTTTACCGTCATCGGTACGGTTGCAAATAAGCTCCTCACTCTCGCGGCATTCACCTATGTAATGAACCTCTATATTGTCCACTTCTTTTTCGCAAAGCTCGTCAACGGTAAATAAATCAAGAGCCATTCTCACATATTCAATATTATTTACGTGGCGCGACATATCAATATGCTGGCTTCTCACAGTAAGGGTATACGAGTAATCGGCCTTTTCGGGAATAATAAACTTATTAAAGGAGGCAACACCCTCGTTTGTTTCGGGAGCAGGAAGACAGGTGTCACTTAGTCTTTTAACCCTATGAGTAGCCTTATCCAAAACGCAAAGCTCCTGCACGCCGCCAAATAAAAGGCTACCGTCCTTACCGAAAGCCTGAGTTTTAACGTTTACCCGTAATTTGCCGTCATTAAGATAATCAGACCTTACGTTTACGGTTTCGCCCCAAGCGGGCCTGTTGTATATATGTATTTTAGTTTTGGTAACCGCCCAATATGCGTTGCACTTGTTCCCCAGTCCCCTGTTTCCGCAGTCGTATACCTCAAAGCCGTCAATCATTGCATTTTGCAAAAAGTTAAAGGTTTGGCAGGTGCCAAGCTTTACGGTATAATCGCAATAATCGGTGCCGATATATAAATTTTTATCGTAAAACATTTATGTTTCCTTCTTTTTTCTTTTTTGCTATTATACACTTTTTCAAAAAAATTTTCAATAACACTTAAAAAAGTATTGACAATTCTCTTTTTATGTGTATAATAAGATTTAGAATAATTCTAAATCTAAAACACGGAGATAAAAATGTTATTAACCAAGCAACGAAGTCTTATTCTTAATATTGTAAAAAATATGGACGGGCATCTCTCTGCCGACGAAATTTACATACTTGCGCGAAACAGTATGCCGGGTATAGCACTTGCTACCGTTTATAATAATCTTAACGCGCTGTATGCAGCAGGAGAAATCGGCAAGGTTAAAATTCCCGATTCCGCCGACCTTTACGACCGCTCCCCTATTTTACACGACCATATAATTTGTAGTAAATGCAAGGGTGTCAAGGACGTCAGAATCCCCGACTTTTTAGGGCAGCTAAAGGAGAGTATAGGCGAGGAAATTGATTCCTACGATTTAACCATTAACTACACCTGCCAAAAATGCAGGAAAACCTCTTGCTAAAAACCGATTATTCGGTTATAATAATGTAAAAATATTTTAAAGGAGTTATTTATTATGGAACTTAAAGGCACCAAAACCGAAAAAAACTTACAGGCCGCTTTCGCAGGCGAATCACAGGCAAGAAACAAGTACACCTACTTTGCTTCCGTTGCTAAAAAGGAAGGCTACGAGCAGATTGCAGAGCTCTTCTTAAAGACTGCCGAAAACGAAAAGGAACACGCTAAATTATGGTTTAAGGAGCTTGGCGGTCTCGGTGACACCGCTGCTAACCTTTTAGCTGCCGCTGAAGGCGAAAACTACGAGTGGACCGATATGTACGATACCTTTGCCAAGGAAGCTGAAGAGGAAGGCTTCACCGCTCTTGCTTATAAGTTCAGAGCCGTTGCCGCTATCGAAAAGGCTCACGAGGAAAGATATCGCGCTCTTCTTAACAACGTTGAAACCAAGGCTGTATTCGAAAAGAGCAGCGTTACCGTTTGGGAATGCCGTAACTGCGGACACATCGTTGTTGGTCTTAAGGCTCCTCAGGTTTGCCCCGTTTGCGCTCATCCCGAAGCTTACTTTGAAGTAAGAAAAGAAAATTATTAATCGAAAGATTTTTAATAACTACCCAAAACTTAATATTACCCGTCGAAAAAGCAACTGCAGTGCAGTTGCTTTTTCATTTGTAAAATAAAAACGGCGCTCCATACGGGTGTGCGCCATAGTGAGAAATTGCCCGAAAACGGCGCTTTTTCCGTAATAATGCGTTAAAAAGCCACGGTACGCGTCTAAATGAACTTGATGAATTTACTCTTAGATTTTTTAAACAACTTGAATATGTTGGACTTGTTTTTCCTGATAAATATGTTCCTGTTTCTACATTTAATATATCATATCCAAGATAATCGGAATATGATTCTCCATAGCTTTTCCATTCAAATGTAAGTACTCCGCCATCTTCACCTACAGTAAATTCTTCTGATAACATATTAGATGTTGAACTTCTAACTCTTTTATTTCCTGATGACCATACTCCATTTTCATCTTGAGTCCATGGATATGTTGTGTTTGGATTTGTAAATGCTATTATTTCTTTTGATCCTATTGCATTTTCTGATGTATACCATCCTAAAAATCTATATCCTTCTCTTGTTGGTGTTGGTAATTCTTCCTTTTTGTAAGTATATATTTCTTCTTTTGGTGTTACTCCATCTTTATAATCTAATGTTATCACAATTCCTGTTGCTTGAGCTGTATTATAAACATCATATGCTGGCATTGTAAATGTACTTT
>JAFVIF010000011.1 GCA_017474125.1 Clostridia bacterium | reverse complement strand
TGAAGCATAAAGCTAAAAGAGCTACACCTATAAGCGCTATAATTATTCTTTTCATAGCTATAGCTCATCCTTTCCCTTAATAATCAGCCTTTTAATGCCCTTTGCCATTACCATAACCTCTTCTCTTGAAAGGTTATCGGCGCGTATATCAAAAACGTGATTATAAATGCTTATAATATATCTGCTTTCTCCCGTTGCGGTATTGCACACGTATAAGCCGCCGTCAATTTCCTTATGCACGTCGGCAAAACGGTCGATTACGGGCGTAGGCAATTCATTGTACTGATAAAACTCTATAACATCTCCATTAGCATTTTTATATCGGTCGCAGGAATACCCCCCTGCACCGCCGCCTCCTGCCTCGCTATAGCCTTTGGGTATATATTCAAGGCAAAAAACAAAGTTTTGCTCACCTTCGGTTTCGTATATATAGCGGTTATAAATATCAACAATATCCTTTACCCTTTTGGTGGGTGTAATAAGCTCGGCAAAGGTTCCCACCATAAAAGCGCATACCAAAAGTCCGCAAACCAAAAATACCGAAGCAGCCTTCAATAATACCTTTTTCGCGGTAACCGCCTTTATAGGCTTTGAGGTATTTAAAAGGGATTCCATTTTCTTTTCAAATTCAGGTGACAGCGTAATCTCTTCAAGCGCTTTTTCATCGGGCAGTTCTTGAGCATTAACATACTCATCAAAAGCATCCTTATAAAGTTCAATTTCCTTATCGGTCATTTTCATTGCTATTTTCCCCCTCCTCCAAAATTTTTACGGCATATTTTCTTGCGCGCTCGATACGTTTTCGGGCACCGACTCCCGTAATACCCAAGCAAGCGGCAATTTCCTTGTCGGTAAAGGAAAAATACACCTTAAGCATAAGGACGTCCCTATACTTTGTAGGCATTTCGGACAGTATTGCGGCCACCTCGGTTTCACCCTTAAAGCTGTCGGGAACCGTTTCTTTTCCGAAAGTCCTTTGATTGTCCCTGACCTTTTGCTCGCGCAGGTAAAGAGCTTTTTCCCTTCTTAACAAATCTCTGCTTTCGTTTTCGGTAATAAGCGAAATCAGCGCTCTTGTCTTTGCGCTGTCGATATCCTCTATTTTATCAAGATAGTGCATAAGCTTTATGACAGCGTTTTGTACCGCATCCTCGGCGGCAGAGTCGTTATTAAGGTTTTTAAGTGCGATATATTTCATAAGCCGACAGTATTTTTTAAATATTGCTTCAAGCTTTATTTTTTCATTTTCCGTAAGGCCCGTCATATATCTCACCCCTTTGCCCTTTCTGCTAATTAAACGAAGCCAAAGCTTATTTTTGTGACAAAAAAAGCGGAAGTTTTTTATTTTAAAAAAACTTCCGCTAAAGATTATCTTATTCCGTAATTTTCAATAATATAATCCATATCCTTATCGCCTCTGCCAGAGAGGTTAATAAGAACACTTCCCTTACCCATTTGCTTTGCAAGCTTCATACCGTAAGCAACGGCGTGAGAGCTTTCAATAGCAGGGATAATACCCTCAAGACGGGAAAGAGTAAAGAAGGCGTCAATAGTATCGTCGTCGCCGATTACGTCGTATTTTACTCTGCCAAGCTCGTGCAAGAATGCGTGCTCAGGACCGCTGGAGGGATAATCAAGACCGCTGGCTACCGAATAAACGGGAGCGGGATCTCCGTTTTCGTCCTTAAGCATTATACTGTTAAAGCCGTGCATAACGCCCTCGGTACCGTACTGAAGAGAAGCGGCGTGGTCGCCCATTTTGGTTCCTCTGCCAAGCGGCTCAATACCGTAAATATCAACGGGGTCGTTAAGGAAGCCTGCAAAAAAGCCCGCCGAGTTAGAGCCGCCGCCTACACAGGCAACAACGGCATCGGGAAGCTCACCCGTCATTTCAACAAACTGCTCTCTTGCTTCAAAGCCAACAACACTTTGGAAATCACGTACCATCATTGGGAAGGGATGGGGGCCGACAACACTGCCTATACAGTAAATACTGTTTTCATAATCCTTGGCATAGGCCTCAAAAGCCGCGTCTACAGCTTCCTTAAGAGTAGCAAGACCATGGGTAACCTCTACAACGTTAGCACCCAAAATCTTCATTCTTGCGACGTTGGGAGCCTGCTTTTTAATATCAACACTGCCCATATAAACGTCGCACTCAAGCCCGAAGTATGCGGCGGCGGTAGCAATAGCAACACCGTGCTGACCCGCACCGGTTTCGGCAATAAGCTTTTTCTTGCCCATATATTTTGCAAGAAGTGCTTCACCCATACAGTGATTAAGCTTATGTGCGCCCGTGTGGTTTAAGTCCTCACGCTTAACGTAAAGCTGAACGTTACCCAATTTGTTGGAAAGGCGCTCAAGGTGAGAAATAGGAGTAGGTCTGCCTTGAAATTCCTTTCTTATACGTCTGAGCTCGTCAATAAACTTTCTGGATTTACAAATAGTAAAGTAAGCCTCGGTAATTTCGGCCATAGCCTTTTTAAGCTCGTCGTTTACATAAACGCCGCCGTACTTACCGAAGTAGCCCTCTTCATTTGGGTAATTTTTAAAATAAGTATCAAAATCAATTCCGTTATAAATCATTATTTATTCCTCCGTTATTACACTAATATAATATAACAAGTTTCCCTAAAAATCAACCCAAAAGACACCATCGACGGGATAATATAATCATAAAACCAATCCTTTTATATAAAAATAGCCCGAGTCTGCAACATACAGACTCGGGACGAATAAACATAATCCGCGGTACCACCCGACTTTGCCATACGGCACACTTCACGCACAAATATACGCTATCCGCTGTAACGGTCGGCATCCGTCTTCCCTACTTAATTCAGGTTGCCCTCGTAAGCCCATTCATTTACCCGTTCACTGCTGTATTCCACCGTTCACAGCTCTCTGAAAGCTTCAAGATAAATTACTATTCTTACTCATCGGTTTTGTTTTTTATATTTTATCCCTTTTGCATTAAAAAGTCAACAGTTTATTTTTGAATAAGTCCAAAATACAAAAGCACTATAATACCGAGTATAATACGGTAGTAACCGAAAACGGTAAAGTCCTTCTTTTTAATATAGCTGATAAGGAACTTAATGGCCACCACCGAAATAAGGAAGGCAACCACCATACCAACGGCAAGTATAACCCATTCAGCCAAAGGCACCTGTGCGCTTGTTACGTATTTAATAAGCTTTAGAGCGGAAGCGCCCAGCATTACGGGAAAGGACATAAAAAAGCTATAGTCCGCCGCAACGGTACGCGAGGTGCAAAGCAGCATTGCACCAAGTATGGTAATACCCGAGCGAGATGTTCCGGGTATCATGGAAAGCACCTGAAAACAGCCTATAAAAAAAGCAGTTAAATAACTCATATCCTCTATAGAATTAATTTTAAAGGTGCGTTTTTTATTAAAGCGCTCAAGTACTATAAACAGAACACCGTAAATTATAAGGGTAGCGGCAATAACAAAGGGGTTATCGTAAAACAGCGCGTCGATTTTATCGTCAAAAAGAAGACCGATAACGGCGGCGGGCAATACGCCTATTATAACCTTGCACCACAGCGGCACGGCACCTTTTTTTATGTAGTGGGTGCTTTTATCCTTGCAAAAAGGCCACAGCCTGTTCCAATAAATAACCACTACGGCGAGTACTGCGCCAAGCTGAATTACAACGTCGAACATTTCCTTAAAGCCATCACTTACATCAGAAAAGCTCAGCAGCTTTTCCACAAGTATTAAATGACCCGTACTGCTTATGGGCAACCATTCGGTAATACCCTCCACAACACCAAGCACAACAGCAACTAAAATATCAATAATCATATACTGTACTCCTATAAAAATAATGATTGTAGTTTGTCGAAACGCTAAAAAGCGTTTCGACAAGCCACTTTTTAAGTGGCTTAAGCAAAATTAAATTTTAATATTTAATTTTGCACAGCACTCATTGCAATGGAATAGGACAAATTTTTATTGAAAATTTGTCGCAAAATCAAAGATTTTGCGGCGAAACAATCTTGTTTCGCCTAACCTATACCATTATAATGATGTTTTGACCAAAAGTAACCATTATAAAAAAAGGACGATGATTTTCACCGTCCTTTAGTATAACACATATATGCCTATTTGCCAAGCACCTGTTTATAAAGCCTTATATATTCGTTAGCCGATTTACCCCAGGAATTATCACATTCCATAGCGCGAATTTGAAGCGTTCTCCAGCCCTGCTTGTCATAATAGCCTTGAAGTGCGCGCCAAACGGCCTCAAGCATATCGTGGGCATTATAGCTCTTAAAGGTAAAGCCGTTGCCCTCGTTATCACCGCTATCCTTAATGGTGTCGGCAAGTCCGCCCGTTTCCCTTACAATAGGAATGGTGCCGTAACGAAGCGCAACCATTTGAGCAAGACCGCAGGGCTCGCTTTGGCTGGGCATAAGGAATATATCGGCACCTGCGTAAATCTTACGCGCAAGCGCAGGAATAAAGCCCATTTTAAAGCCTACCTTATCGGGATACTTTTGAGCCATATCGTGGAAGAAGGTTTCAAACTCCCATTCGCCGCTTCCAAGTATTGCAAACTGCACGTCGGCCTCTAATATATTTTCAAATACGTGCTTTACAAGGTCGAAGCCCTTATGCTTTACAAGTCGGGAAACTATGCCTATAACGGGCACGTCGCCTCTTACGGGAAGTCCCAATTCGGCTTGAAGTCCCGTTTTGTTATTAACCTTTTTATCAATAGACTCCACGTTAAAGTTTTCATATATATTCGGGTCTGTATCGGGGTTATAAACGTCGGTATCAATACCGTTTACAATACCCGAAACCTTTCCCGATAAAAGATTTAAAATACCTTCAAGTCCGTGAGCATAGTAAGGGTCTAATATTTCCTTTGCATAAGTGGGTGAAACGGTGGTTACTCTGTCAGCCTCCTGAATACCGCCCTTCATATAGTTAACGCAATTATCATAATCAACAAGCTGAGACTTGCCCTCGGGAAGTCCTAAAACGTCGCCTATAAGCTCGTATCCGTATTTCCCCTGATACTGAATATTATGAATGGTAAATACGGTATGAATGTTTCTATACATTTCATTCTCGCGGTATAAGGAATTAAGAAATACCGGAATAAGACCCGTTTGCCAGTCGTTGCAGTGAATAATATCGGGCAGATAATCAATATACTGAATCATCTCAAGCACGGCGCGAGAGAAAAATGCAAAGCGCTCGGCATCGTCATAATGACCGTAAAGACTGTTGCGCTTAAAATAGTACTGATTATCCAAAAGATAATAAACTACTCCGCCAACCTTTGCTTCAAATATTCCGCAATACTGTCTGCGCCAAGCGACGGGAACCGTAATGCCGGTGATAAAATTCATATTTGCTCTTAGTTCCTCGGGGACAGCCTCGTAAAGGGGCATAACCACTCGGCAACCCACAAGACGGCGGCGCAGGGCTTTGGGTAAAGCACCGGCAACGTCAGCCAATCCGCCCGACATGGCGAAGGGATAGGCTTCACTTGCAGCGTATAATACTTTCATTGTTATCCTCCTATTTTTTGTTCCTTTTTAAGCAGTACTATCTTTTGATTGGTACCATTAAGCTCTGCTCCGTCGCAAACGGTTGACACCTTATCCATTACGGCATAAGAAACGTGAGCATTTTCTCCGACAACACCGTTTTGCATTATAATTGCATTTTCAACAACGGCACCCTTCTTAACAACCACGTTACGGAAAAGTATAGAGTTTTTAACCTCGCCCTCAATAACACAGCCGTCGGCTATAAGAGAATTTTTCACGTTACTGCCTATGCAATATTTAGCAGGCATACTGTCGTGAGTTTTTGTGTAAATGGGACGCTCACGGTTAAATAACTGACGGCGCACCTTACTGTCAAGCATTTTCATATTAAGGTCGTAGTAGCTCTTGGGTCCGTCCATAATTTCGGCAAAGCCTTCAACCCTATAGCCCATAATTTTATATTTATCAAGAGCAGGAATCAAAATATCACGTGAAAGGCTTACCTTGCCTTCGGCAACAGCCTCGTTAATTCGCTGAATTAAAAACTCGCGGCGAACAAGCACAATATCAAGGCTATGATTAACATTAGCCCGTTCCTTAAGAAAATCAATACTTTTAATGTTCCGGTTTTGGTCAACAGTCAGTACCATAACCTTGTCGTGGTTTTTGGGAAGTCGTCCGTATTTATAGGCAATGGTTATATCGGCACCGTTTTCAACGTGATCGTTGAACATTTCGTTAATATCAACGTTAGCAATAACGTCGCTGTCGCAGATTACCACGTACTCCTGAGTAGCCCTTTTAAGGAAATTCATAATACCGACCAGACCGTAAAGGTGGGTTTTATAAACTCCATCGTCGATACCGCCCGAAACAAAGGGAGGAAGAATGAAAAGTCCACCCGATTTACGGTCTAAATCCCATTCTCTTCCG
Organism: Clostridia bacterium; assembly: GCA_017474125.1. GTDB lineage: Bacteria > Bacillota > Clostridia > Oscillospirales > Acutalibacteraceae > SIG607. The sequence continues at coordinate 18,549 of JAFVIF010000011.1, read as the reverse complement.
CTTCCTACATGGTCCATAAGAGACTGATAATTCTGCTTTGTAATAATACCAACCTGACTTACACCTGCATTGGTAAGGTTAGAAAGAGAAAAGTCGATTAAACGGTAACGGCCTGCAAAGGGCACCGATGCCATAGAACGCTTTTCGGTAAGACCCGGAAGTAAATCATCGTGAACGTTGGCATAAATTATACCAAGAATACTGTTGCTTCTCATACTATCTCGCCTTCTTTCACATTTTTGCTTATCATAGCTTTAGCCTTAACGGTAGCTTTTTTGCCTACCTTTACCGAATCGCCGATTACGGCTATGCCCCAATCGTCGCGGTTAGGATACGCCTGCGGATTTTCACCTATAACAGCGCCCTCGTTAACCTTTACGTTTTCGGCAACAATTGCGTACTGTACGTGCGCGCCCTTTTTAATTACCGCGCCCGGCATTATAAGGGAATATTCAACCGTTGCGCCCTCTTCAATTGTAACGTTTTCAAAAAGCACCGAATAATCAAGCTTGCCTGCAACAAAGCAGCCGTCGCTGACAAGAGAATTTTCAACCTGCGCCGTTTCGCTTATAAACTGAGGCGGCAGCCAGCCCGTACGGGAATAAATTTTCCAATCAGCGCTGTCAAGCTTAAGCCCCAGATTAGGATTGAGCAGGTCAAGGTTGGCGTCCCAGAGAGATTCAACCGTTCCAACGTCCTTCCAATACCCTTCAAAACGGTAAGCCATCATTTTTTCTCCCGCGTTAAGCATTGCAGGGATAATATCCTTACCGAAATCGTTATGGGAAGCCTTGTTCTTTTCATCGTTAATAAGGTATTCTCTCATTTTGTCCCAGGTGAAAACGTAAATACCCATTGAAGCAAGATTACTTTTCGGGTTTGCAGGCTTTTCCTCAAACTCATAAATAGTGCCGTCGTCTTCGGTATTCATAATACCGAAGCGCGGTGCTTCCTCAAAAGGAACCTCCATAACGGCAATGGTACAATCGGCACCCGTTTCCTTATGAGCCTTAATCATTTCGGAGTAGTCCATTTTATAAATATGGTCACCCGAAAGCACAAGCACATACTCGGGGTCATACTTTTCTATAAAATGTATATTCTGATAAATGGCATTGGCAGTACCCTTATACCAGTCGCCGCCCTTGCTCTTTTGATAAGGTGGCAAAATATGAACACCGCCGTTAATACGGTCAAGGTCCCACGGCTTGCCGCTTCCTACGTAATCGTTAAGCTCAAGAGGCTGATACTGAGTAAGAATACCCACAATATCAATACCCGAGTTAACGCAGTTAGAAAGCGGAAAATCAATAATCCTGTACTTTCCGCCATAGGGTACGGCAGGCTTTGCTATTTTTTGCGTAAGGACACCAAGCCTGCTTCCCTGTCCGCCTGCAAGCAGCATTGCTACACATTCATTCTTTTTCAAAACGCTCACTACACTTTCGTTTTTTATTTGTGTTGCTTAATTTTTAAGGAGTTTTTACCTTTCTTCTGTTTCTTTTAAGATAGGTTACCGACAGCGGAGGAAGCTTCAACGAAATGCTGTTTTCATAGCCGTGCATAGCTATTTCTTGGCTTTTAACCGAGGTATTAACCCTTTCGCATGTTCCGCCGAATTCCTGCCATTCGGAGCAAAATACCGTTTTATAGCTACCCTTATCGGGAATACCTATACGGTAGTCTTCCCTTTCTACAGGGACAAAATTACAAACAACTATAAGCTTTTCACCGTTTTTATCAATGCGAGTAAAGGCAATTACGCTTTGGTTGTAGTCGTCGTTGGCTATCCACTTAAAGCCCTCCCACGAATAATCAACCTCGTAAAGGGCGGGATTTTTAAGATAAAAGCCGTTAAGTGCTTTAGTGTACTTTTGCATATTTGCATGGGATTCATAGGAAAGCAAAAACCAATCAAGCTGTTTTTTATAATCCCATTCAATAAACTGAGCAAATTCCTGACCCATAAATGAAAGCTTTTTACCCGGATGCGCCATCATATAAGCCATAAACGCCCTTAATCCCCTGAACTTTGTGTCGTACTCACCCGGCATTTTGTTAATCATTGAGCATTTACCGTGTACAACCTCATCGTGAGAAAGGGGCAAAACGTAGTTTTCGCTAAAGGCGTAGAAAAATGAAAAGGTTAAGCAGTCGTGATGGTGCTTTCTGAAAATGGGGTCAAGAGAGGTATACCTAAGCATATCGTTCATCCAACCCATATTCCACTTAAAGTTAAAGCCTAAGCCACCGTCGCTCGGCGGCCTTGTAACCATAGGCCAAGCTGTAGATTCCTCAGCAATCATCATAACCGTGGGGTCGACATTAAATGCCTCGCTGTTCACCCTTCTCAAAAACTCAACAGCTTCAAGGTTTTCCCTGCCGCCGTAGGAATTCGGCAGCCATTGGCCGTCGTTACGCCCATAATCGAGATAAAGCATTGAAGCAACGGCATCTACGCGCAAGCCGTCAATATGATATTCCTTTATCCAGTGGCAGGCACTGCCGATAAGGAAATTCATAACCTCTACCTTACCAAAATCAAATATAGCGGTGCCCCACTCCTTATGCTCACCCTTCTTCTCATCGGAGTATTCATAAAGCGGGGTAGTATCAAAACGGTAAAGGAAGGGGTCATCTTTTGGAAAATGGGCAGGCACCCAGTCAAGTATTACTCCTATTCCCTTACCGTGCAGAATATCCACAAAGGCCTTAAAATCCTCAGGTGTGCCGAAGCGTGAGGTGGGCGCATAGTAGCCGCTCACCTGATAACCCCAGGAGCCCTCGAAGGGATGCTCTGTAACGGGCATAAGCTCAACGTGGGTATAACCCATTTCGCTTAAGTATTCTGACAATTCCTTTGCGGTCTCAAGGTAGGTATAAAGCGTGCCGTCCTCGTGCCGTTTCCAAGAGCCCAAATGAATCTCGTAAACGTTTACGGGAGACTCAAAAATGCTTTTATCCGCTTTACTCCTTCTCCACCTGTCGTCATTCCATTTATAGCTGTCGGCATAAACCTTGGAGCAGGTACCGGGCGGAGTTTCAAAGTGCCTTGCATAAGGGTCGGCCTTAAGCACAGTTTTGTCACCCTTTGTTATGGCGTACTTGTAGTTATCAAAGATTTTAATTCCTTCAATGCTTATTTCAAAGCTTCCGGTATCGGTACGGGTCATTACGTTAGCATATCCGTTCCAACCGTTAAAATCTCCCACTACCGAAACGGTGTCGGCACCGGGAGCCCAAACCCTGAAAAGGGTACTGTCCTCGGCGTAAAAGGAGCCAAAGTAATCGTACGCGTTGTTTATAATCCTACCGTAAAAATCGGCGTCGTTTACTATCATTTCATCCCTCTCCTCTCTACTAAGTTATTTCTTTATTCTATCATAACAAATTTATCTGTTAATTTCAAGTGATTTTAGTTAAATTTAAATTAAAATTATTATATTTTTCTACATTATATTGTAAAATATGCATAAAAAACTGCCATTTTTTTATATATATATCAAAAAACGACTGCGATTACACTTTTGCAATTGACTAACAATTTATAAAATGTTAAAATATAGTAAATTAATCATTAGGAGGTAAAACAATGATTACTAAATTCAGAGGCGAAGAATATATAATGCATCGGAATGACAAAAACCCCATTATAACAAAGGAAAATTTTCCCTTGGAAACCAATGCGGTTTTTAACTGCGGTCAGACTATGTATGACGGAAAAACACTTTTGCTTATTGCTGCTTTTTATAAAGAACCAATAAACAACAGCAAATGCGGAATCCACGTTGCAACAAGTGAAGACGGCGTTAACTTCGATATCAATCCTAAACCGCTTTTCTTAAGCGATAACTGGAGCGGTGACTGTCCCGGCACTTTTGACGGTTGGGTAATCGACCCCCGTGTTACCAAAATTGAAGACACTTATTATATTATTCGTCCCGGCCAGGTAAGAGGCAGCGGTCCCTGTGCGTTGCTTTACAAGACCAAGGATTTTGAAACGGCAGAATTTGTTGACTGTGTTGCGCTTCCCTCCAACCGCGTCCCCTGCCTTTTCCCCGAAAAAATTGATGGACTCTATGTGCGACTTGACCGTCCTTATAACGTTCATTGCCCCGAAGAGCCCGAATGTATCCCCGATACCGATATACTGAGAGCCAGTATTTGGATTTCCTATTCTCCCGACCTTGTTTATTGGGGACATCACCGTCCGCTTTTATACCCTGAAAGCGTTTCCTTTTCCAACTGGAAAATCGGTCCTACTCCTCCAATCAAAACAAAAGACGGTTGGCTTGAAATTATTCACGGCGTTTGGAAGGAAAACGGCGAATTCTGCTATTCTATAGGCGCAATGCTTTTAGACCTTAACGACCCGTCTAAAATAACGGCACTCCTTGACCGTTGGATTCTTACCCCCACCGAGCCCTTTGAAACCGACGGCAGAGTAGGAAACGTTGTTTTCCCCTGCGGTGCTATTGCCGACGAAGAAAAGGATGAAATAAGAATTTACTACGGTGCGGCAGACGAGCATATCGGTCTTGCAAAAGGTAAGCTGAGCGAGCTTTTGGAAGCACTTAAAAATTCCCCCGCAGCATACTGATGAATTACAAAAGCGTTGCAAACATAGTTTGCAACGCTTTCAGTCTTTTCTATCGGTCATTTTCTTTTTATAATCTTTAGGAGTGGTACCTAAAAAGCTTTCAAAAGATAGGTGCTAAATGCTTTTTTCTTTATTATTTTCCTCCACCACCAAAAAGGTTGAAAGGAAAAAGCCGTATTTAAGGTCACCGTTTCTTTTATCCTTACGAAGGGTAAGCAACACTCTGCGAGAATCGTTTTTGGGCGAATCCGATGCCGAAAGCGTATAGCCGACAGCATTGTTAAAATTATAGAAAATACGCAAAATGCGACGCTTGGTGGTTAGCCACAAAGCAATTTCATCCACGGCGGTACAAAGACAACTACAGCACATTTTTTCTAAATCCTGACCTTCAAAAAAGCCGCCGTACGGAAAAAAGATACTGCTTCTAACCTTTTCTTCGCTTTCGTATAATTCGTCTATCCTTAAAAATTCCTCGTCAAAAAAAGCTTGCTTCCATTCACCGCTTATAAGCGCAGCTTTAATGATGCTACGCGCCGATTCCACCGATAAATATTCCAACCTTTTTCACCTCTGAGTATATTTTTTAGCTTACGCTAACCTTCTTTAAATCAATAAGGAGCATGGCAGGGTGTTCATCCTGACCGAAATCGTCAACTATATACATATAATAGTCCATTTCCTCCTGCATTGAAAACATATTGGTATTTATATCAGGCACGCAGTAATCGTCGCTATTGCTTAAATCATCTCCGCCTATAGCAACACCCAAGCCAAAGTATTCCATATAAATGCACCAGTCGTGGTAATAGCCTTCCTCTAAGGCTTCAATAGAAACGTCCTTGCCGTTAAAAACAAGCCTGAGTGCTTCCTCTACAGCCGACATTATTTCCTTGGTAAGATATTCGTCGTTTTCGGGGTCATCTCCCTCGTCCATAATATCAATATAACGACTAAGCTGTGTAATTTTACCGTTGCCGTCAAACATAGAGTTTTTGTTCAAGGCTTATTTACAAAACAACTCTCTTACGGCAGCTCTTCCCTTTTCAAAGCTGTCGTATGCGAAAAAGTCGGTATGAGTGTCGTTAGAATTATAAAAGGTGCCCGGAAGGGACGTTTTTACCGATAAAACCCAAATATCCTTCATTACTGTTTCCTCTTTACTTTAATTTCGTAACATTATATCATAATATACCATCCGATTCAACATTCTTTGCAAGTTTTAAGTTGACAAAGCATAAAAAATATGATATTATGAGCGCACCGAAAAATTTAGCTTATTTGTATTTGGACGAATTCCTTAGGGAAATTCTGTCCATTTGCAGGTAGGCTTTTTTTGTTGCCTGCCTATATTACAACTAAATATAGGAGGAAAAAACTATGGGTTATTATTCCGACCCCACAGCGAACCTTGCGCTTTCTAAAATAAATAAAGAATTCAGCGCAAAAGAAAAAAGAGCCAAAAGGCTCAAGGAGCTTCTCAAGGAAGGCAAAATCACCGAGGAGCAAATTTTGAATGCCCAAGGCGGCTATAAGGGGCTTTACCGCCACGTGCTTACCCTTGTGCTCGAAGCAAAGGACGAAGACAGCGAATAAAAGAAAAAAACAAAACCGCCTGGGAGCCGTACTCTAAAGGACAGTAACTTAAAAGGCAGAAACGATTTTTCGTTTCTGCCTTTTGCTATAAGGTTTTAGGATATCCTAAAAGTTTGGAAAATGTGATGTACATTTTCCCTGCTTGTTACGGTGTGAGACAATTTTGGTATTCAAGATATTTTTTATACTTACCGAACATAACGGCTTTGATATACTGCTCCATATACTCATAGTCGGGGCTGCCCTCGTCGGTTGTGGGTAGCATAATTTTCATTGCTTTTAATCTGTCTTGACTTATTGAGTAGCCGTGACTGAAACACGCTCTTTGCTTCGATAACGCTTGTGACAGATACAGCATAGCAAAACTGCTGATGTTCTCTTTGGGGTAAAGTGCGTATACATGAGTATCAAGCAAAAACTTGTACGGCTGATAATACGCTAAACCAACGCCGCCGTCGCCGTCGTTGTTCAGCGTTATGCAATTACCTTTATATGTACCCTTTTTGTCGTTAGTTGATGTGTAAAAGCCTTTAAGTCCGTTATTGATATTCTTTGCGGAAATAAGCATATCGCTTCCGTCTGCAAGTGAATTCATATTATTTTGATTTCCTCGTTTGTAGTCAAATAAATCAAGAACTTTGAAAGATTTATATGTCTTGTCTGCAAGCGGAATCGGTAATGTTGTGAGTTCTGCATCGGCAAAATCTCTGTATTTCTGTATGAACTTGTCCTCTCGCTCCCTGATGTACTGCTCCATAAAAGCATAGTCGGGACTTCCGTCGTCGGTAATGGGGACAAGTATCTTGCTACGCATCATCCGTATTCCTACGCTCCATTTATAAGCATAGTTGTATTTGTCTTTTTGGCTATGTATCGCTCGGCACAAAAACATAGCTATATAGCGATTAAGCGGCTGGTCTTTCAATTCTATTGATACAATTTTTTCACTTGCAAACCAAGGTGTATTTTGATAAAAAGCGAAGCCGACACTTCCGTCATAGGCTAATGAAATCATATTTGTTGCTCTGTTCGGCTTGTCAACATAGTCTGTTATTCCGTTGTTAGATGCAGATGCACTCACATAGGGAATATTGCCACGCTTCATATATTGTTTATATACTGACTGCCCTCTTTTAATAATGAATAATTGCTCGAAGGTGAACTCTTTCCATGCTCTATCATTAAGACTTAACATTTTCGTCGCCCCCTTTAAACAAATACTCTTTGTTTTGCATTACCATAGAAAACTCAAATGTCAAATAGTCTCCTATTGTCTTTTCAAAATCTGCTTCAGTGGGTATTTCATCATTAAAATAGTAAAAACTATGCAACCATTCATCTGTATCTTCTACTGTTGTGTATACACAGAATTTACTTTCTGCTTCCATTTCTTCACGCCATACAGATAACAGGTGTGCTTTTTTGTCTTTTGCTGACTCTGTTTCAACTAAGCCAATATGCGGCGACACCGTATAACCGTCATTTTCAAAGTTGATAAACTTGCAGATTTTATCTTTTTCGTGAGGTATTCCAGCTGTAAATACTGCAATGCACGGAATGGTACCTACTCCGTAAAAGGTATCTTTGCTCAAAGAAATAACACCCTCAAGAGTGTGATGTTTCAAAATGTTTTCCTTAACCACTTGCTCATCTTTACTCTTTCCAGTCATAGCAGACTGAGGAACAATAACAGCACATCTTGCCCCAACAGTTAATGAGTTTAGCAAATGCTCTGTGAATGCTATCTCGTACAAATCGGGATTCGCCTTGCTTCCTTGTGAGTATGGTGGGTTCATAAAGCCAACGGTGGCACCCTTTAACTGTAATTGATTAGGGTTCATCTTTAAAAAGTCGGTGTCTATAAGATTGCTCTTGCCGTCGCCTCTTAAAATCATATTTGTAGTTGCTATCGTAAACATATAGGGTTGAAGTTCAACGCCATGCAGTTGCTTTTGTCTGATATTTCGCTTTTCGGTGTCGGTTTTCGCCTGTTTTAGCATTTTGTGCATGGCAGCAATTAAGAACCCTGCTGTACCACAACAAGGGTCAAAAACAGTATCCGTTGGTTTGATATCTACCAAATCGCAGAAGAGTTCTGTTATGTGCTTTGGTGTTAAAACAATGCCAAGTGTCTGTCCGTCACCGCCCGAATAACTCATAAACTCGCCGTAAAATCTTCCAAGATAATCTTCGGCGCTCTTACTATAACGAATGGAACGATACATTTTATCATATAAAAACTCAGTAAAATGCTTTAACGGTGTTTTTTGTAGTTTGGGCTCAATTTCATTAAGTTTTGCAGTATCTTTTACTAAAGAGAACTGAGACAAAAGTTTTTGCTTTTTTACTTCAGGCGCCACATTAGCTCTTTGCAAGTTGTCTGCAATCGCTCTGTATATCTTTTCGCCGTCGGTCTTGATAGTGTCGCCCGTGAGCTCGTCAATAGAAAAGTTTTTGAATTCAATTTCTCTAAGAGCAAGTAATATACCAGAAACGATAAGTGGTTTATCAGTATCTTTAAGATTACCATAGTTTCGCAAATCTTCGTGCAAAGTTGCTGCGTCTTTTAAAATTTCGGCAGTTTCTTTTTCAGTATCTGTATCTTCCGGTAAAATCTCACGAACAAAATACTCGTCTATATTTTCCTTATTAAACGATATAAAAGACTCTACTTCTGGAAGTTCTCTGTAAAAATCTGTTTCATCTATATACACTGGAGAAATTTTGTGTTTTTTCTCATCGCCCGAAACACCAAACGCTATGATTTTTTTGTAGCTTGTATGTTCTGCAAGATGTTTACCGTAAAACAATGCACCATTAACAGCATAGTCGGTAACTGCTTCTACTTCCTGACTAATAACTCCACCATTGTCAAGTTTAATATGCTTTGATAGGTCTGCTTTGTCCTCGATAACTAAAAGATAATCTTTGACAACACCCACATATTCGGGGAAGCCTGCTCTTCCGGTTCCTTTTTTGGATGCGGTCTTTAGTGCATTATCAATTTCAAGTATTGTGCTCCCTTGTGCATCAAGGCAAATATCGGCTTGCTTCAAAAGTTCCCATACCCATAAATCTGTTTTAACTTCTTTTTTAGCCATCTATTTTTACACCCTTTTCTTCTAAATATTTCTTTGCCGCCTCATTAAATAAGTCAGCCATACTATGTGTGTTTTCATCGAACACTATGGTTGATTTTAATAGGTTGAATATTTTGGGGTTCATTCTAAATTGAACCTGTTTCGTTCGATACATCTTATTTTCCATCTTGCTTGATGCCTTCAAAACAACACCTCCAAATGATATCATTATATCTTGATATAATGATATCATTTTTGGTATAAAAAGTCAAGAAAAAAGAGAGTGAAAAATATTCGCTCTCTTACTGTCCTTTAGGGTACAACGCATAGAGGCGCACTTCCTTACGGAGTGCGCCTCTATGCGGTTTTGTTTTTTTACATTTTATAGCATCCGTAAAAGCCGTCGCTGAGTATAAAGCTTTTTATGGGCACTTCCCTTTTACAATTAGGACAGAAAACGACTCTGCCGCCGCTAAAGGCGGTGTCGCTCCAAAAGGAAAAATCGGTACCGCAGTCCTCACAGGTAACCTCCGACTTTGCTCCGTATATTTCGGCGCACTCGACCCCTGCTTCACTTATAAAGCACAATAAACCCGTAACGCTTTGGTCGGTGTGATTCTTTGCGGCGTAGGCAAAATTTCCGGTAAGCGTCGGTATTTCCTTATGCAGCTCCTTAATAACCTTTTTAAAGCATTCAATACTGTTTTCGGGGGACTCATCATTTACAAAAGGACGAATAGACATTCGCCACAAACTAAAGCTATCCTCACGCAAGGTTTCGCTTCTCCAAACCGCAAAGGCCATATCAGGTATTTTTTCCCCAACAACCTTTAAAAGAGCTTTTTCAAATTCCTTTTTGGGGGCTTTTTCTATTTTGGCCACCAACCGTTCAATATATCGGGGCATAAATTATTCTCCTATAACTTATTTCTGTATTTCGTGGGGGAAACGCCGTAATGCTTTTTAAAAGCCTTTGAAAAAGCAAGACTGTCGGAATAGCCTACCGAAGCCGCAATTACGTTAACGTCATTTTGAGTTATGCAAAGCAACTCCACAGCTCGCTTCATTCTGTAAAAATCGAGATACTGCTTGGTAGACATTCCCGTATATTTTACAAATAAATTGCGAAGATATTGTCGGTCTATGTGTAACGCACCTGCTATTTGTTCAACGGTTAAACGGGTATGATAATTTGCCGCTATATATTCCTTTGCCTTTATAACCCAAGCTTCATCCCTTGAAGGAGAAATCTCGGCGATTTTTTTAACATTTAAGGAAAGTATCATTTTTGCGACCGCTTCATTAAAGGACAGGTTTTGCGCCCTTTTTTCAACAGCGGAGAAAACAACGGGCGCAAGGGCCGTTAACCCTTCAACGTAATCGAAATCAAAAACACCCGATTTTGTCGGCATAGAGCACCTTTTTAAAAGATTTTCATCGTCAGAACCGCTAAAGCGCACCCACACGTAGGTCCAAGGGTCATTTTTATGGGGGTAATATTCGCAAAGGTCGTTTTTATAAACAATAAAAGCCTTGCCCGCAGTAAGCAGCGTATCATTATAATATCCCTTACCGCTGACAACATAATGTATCCATATATCGGGGCAAACGATTTTTATACGATGTTTATCGGCTTTACAGGCTTCAAGTGCGCCCTTAGTAACGTAAAGCATAGTGTACCCCCTTTTCTTAATATGTATCATTTTACCATATTACCCCACCATTTATCAATTCTTTTTTTAAAAAAATTATGATAATATTAAGCTAAAGGAGGATAAAACTATGATAAACAAAAACGCCTTACTTAATTTTGACAGTAATATTGAAAATCAAAATCTTTTGCATATAAACCGTTTGCCCGCAAGAGCCACTATAGTACCTGCCCAAAAGCGCGGAATTTATTATAGGAATAAATTTGATTCCACCCTTATAAAAAGCCTTGACGGTGATTATAAATTTAAATATTTAGCCGAAGACACCGAAAAAGATTTTTATCTTAAAAGCGTTGACGATACCGCGTGGGATATTATCGACGTGCCGTCGATGTGGCAGTACCGCGGCTACGGCAAGCCCGAATACCCCAACATCCGTTACCCCTTCCCTTTTTTACCGCCGTATATTAAAAAGCAAAACCCCGTAGGTCTTTACCGCAAGGTTTTTAAAATTGATAACCCTGCCGAGCGCACCATACTTCATTTTGCAGGTGTTGATAATGCCTTTTACGTTTATCTTAACGGCGAAATGATAGGCTTTTCAAAGGGAAGCCGTATTCCTGCCGAATTTGACGTAAGCGAAAAAATAGTTAAGGGTCATAATCTTCTTTGTGTAAAGGTGTTCACCTATTCCGATGCATCGTATCTTGAAAATCAGGATATGTTGCTTGCAAGCGGTATTTTCCGCAACGTTTTCCTTATTGAAACCAAAAGCAACACACTTTGGGATTACCGCGTAACCACTACCTATTCGTCTATTACCGTAAACGTAAAATTAAAGGTTAATACCCCCTATAGAGTTCGAATAACCCTTGACGGAGAGGTAGCTGAATCAGAGGCAAGCGATACCGTAATACACACCTTTACTCTTAATAATCCTAAGCTTTGGAATGCCGAAACCCCTAATCTTTACGACCTTTATATTGAGCTTTTAAACGATGACGGCGTTTTTGAAGCCCATTCAAAGCGTGTCGGTATTATGCATACGAGAATTCAGGGCAACAAATTACTCGTTAACGAAAAGCCTATATACGTAAAGGGTATTAACCGCCACGAAAACGACCCGTGGAACGGCAGAACAATGACGGTCAGCCAAATTGAAAAAGACCTGAAAATGATAAAGGCAAATAACCTTAACGCTATTCGCCTTGCTCATTACCCCAACGACCCTGCAACCTACGAAATTGCCGCAGAAATCGGACTTTATCTTATGGATGAAGCCGACCTTGAAAGTCACGGTGCTTATATTGCCAACAACGACCAAGGTTATTTGTCAAAATCTCCCGAATGGTTCCCTGCCTATAAGGACAGAGTAACCCGTATGCTGGAGCGTGACAAAAACGAGGTTGCCGTTTTTCTGTGGTCTACGGGCAACGAAATCGGCCGCGGTGAAAATAACACAAAATGCTATCACCTCGTAAGAGAATTCGACCCGACAAAGGAATGCCGATTGTCAGGTGACCAAGAAGCCTACTGCGGAATTAAAATGTTGGGCTATTATCCTATGTCTACCGTAGAAGAGGTAGAGGATACACACCCCGTTTTATGTTACGAATACGGCCATGCAATGGGTAACAGCCCCGGCACCCTTGCCGATTATTGGGATTTTAACTATAATAACGAAAAAATGCTTGGCGGCTTTGCTTGGGAATTCCGTTCTCACGGCTTTGGCTGTCGCGATAAAGACGGCAAGGTATTTATGAAATACGGCGGCGATTTTGACGACGATTATCATTGGTGCAACTTTAATATGGACGGATACTGCCTGTCCGACGGCAGACCCAAGCCCTCTTGGTACGAATTGGGCACCGTTTCCTTTGCGGCTTATACAACCTTTAACAACGGGATTATTACAGTAAAAAACACCAACGACTTTTTAACCCTTTCCTACTTAAGCGGTGAATACCGAATCATTTGCGACGGCGTTTTGGTTAAAAAAACTTCGTTCCATATTCCCGAAACCGCGCCGCACCAAAGCTTTAGCTTTACTCCCGACTTAAACGTAGAAAACCCCGTTTCAGGCGCTCGGTATTTCCTTAACGTCGTTTATTATCAAAACGGCAAAAAGGTACACGAAAAGCAGTTTAAATTGGGTGTTTTAGTTGCCGCCCTACCCCATACCGCAAAGGCTTCAAAACCCGAAATTTCGGTTAAGGACTATATTTTAAGCGTTAAGTACGATGACTTTTCCTGCGAATTTACAAAGGGTATGCTGTCGAAAGTAACAAGCAAAAATAAGGTTTTACTAAACGCGCCCATGAAGCTTAATATTCACCGCGCGTATATCGACAACGACGGCATAATAGGACTTTTTCCAAGGCGCATAGGCGAATGGCAAAAGTTTTTAATTGACAAATACTACTTTAACCTTTTCGATATCGACGTATGTGAAAACCAAAATAAAACCACCGTTACGGTAGGCGGAAGCTACACTGCAAACTCGCTTTATTCAGGCTTTCACGTTAAAATAGTATACGATATATTCAGCGACAAAACCGTAACCGTAACCGTTACAGGCGAGCCATACGGCGAGCTTCCTCAGGTATTGCCGAGGCTTGGTGTGGTTTTTGAAACCGACAGCAAGCTCAACACCGTTAAATGGCTCGGCAGAGGTCCACTTGAAAACTATGCCGACTCCCTTGCGAACGCTCCCGTAGGAATTTACCAAAAGGAGATAACACAGCTTAACACCGATTACGATTTACCTCAGGAAACGGGCAACCACGAGGAGACCTACGCTTTAACCCTTAAAGATGAAAACGGCAACAACGGGCTGTCGGTAATAGGCTCTGACACATTCGCATTCTCTTATCACGATTTTTCCCTTGAAAATTTAACCTCTGCAAAGCACAAAAACGAATTGGTTAAAAGCGACAAAAACTATTTATACGTGGATTATAAAATGCGAGGGTTAGGCAGTCATTCCTGCGGCCCCGAGCCCGAGGAAAAGTACGAATTCCGTCCGCACAAATTCGCCTTTACCTTTGCCCTTTCCCCATGCGACTTTAACCAAGCGGTAAGCATTTCTCAAACGAATTTAGGCAAAAAAACCGCAGCTCTGTCACCCACTTACAAATATATAATGCCTAAAAAAATCACCGAGCTTGCCGACTGCGACATATAATAAAAAATAAATCCCTGCTGCAGCAGGGATTTATTTTTTTATTTTTCGGGTAATGAAAATAATTCGGAAAAATCATAAATATAATAATCGCTTATTGCCTTAATTTCATTAGCGTAGTCACTCGATGTAGCGTCATACACTCCGCAAACCTTCATACCCGCAGTTTTGGCGGTTGTGTCAGCCCCTAAGTTATCGTCAAGGAACCAAACCTCGTCCACTTGTTTGTTAAGTTTTTTTGCCGCCGAAACGTAAATTTCGGGGTTAGCCTTGGTTGTGTTAAAATCGTCACAGGACCATACGTTATCAAATAAATCGTAAATATTAAGCCTTTTAAGACAGGCATCCAAGGTGAGATGAGGACTTGCTGTAAGAACGTTCAGGCTGTCACCCCGTTCTTTTAAAGCCTTTAAAACCTCTATAACGTTTTTCTTTGCGGGAATGGTGTTACGGTAGGCATCCAGCATATAAGCTCCCATCAGCGTAATAAGCTCCTCTTTAGTTTTATTAAGCTTTAGGGTATTAATATAATAATCAGCCGTACCGCTAAGTCCAAGAGGAGTTATTATTTTGATAATATCATCGCTATATGAAACACCGTTTTCATCCAATATTCTCAGCATTGCCGACACAAAGGTAGGCATAGAATCAACAAGCGTTCCGTCAAAATCAAAAAGGAAGGTTTTCATTTTTTCACCATTTTCTTCAAAGCTATTCACCGAACACACTGTTCAGCTCCTGTATTTTTGCCTTTTCTTTAAGCCTTTTTTAGGTTTTCTAAAATAAGACCGTTTTCCACACCTACGTTTTTTTGCTTCTCGCCGTCAAAAATTTTAAGGTCGTAAAGGAAAAAAACAGTTGCAGTAAGCATATTTTTCTCCTGTTAATAGGTTAAGGTATAATCATAAAGCTTTTCAAGCTCGTTGAATATTTCTCCGTAATCTTCATTTAAAACTTCTGCACGAACAAGACGGTAAATCATAGAACGAATACCCTGAGTAGGAGAAGAAAGCAAATGAGCACCAAAGTATAGGCTGATTTCATTTTCCATATCTATAGCCCAAAAAGCGTTTGCGGCACCGCCCCAACCAAAATCAAGATATTTTTCATTTCCCTTGGGGCACCTTACTCCAAGGCCGTAGCCGTGGGTATCTTTTGTCCAAAAGGTTCTTTTTTGACTCTCACTCAGTCGGTCGGTCATAAAAAGCTTTACGGTTTCGGGCTTTAAAAGCTTAAAGGTGCGAACTCCCTCTAAAAATTTCATATAATCGTCAACGGTAGAAATAGCTCCTGCGCCGCCGCTGGCATATTCACTGCCGATTTTATAGGTAGCAATAGCCGTACCGATGTTTTTTGCTTTGCCGTCTTCAAAACGGTATTGACAGGAAATAGTGTCAAGCTCATTATCAGGCAGCATAAAGGTAGAATTGTTCATACCCATTGGGTCAAAAATATTATTCTTTACGTATATTTCAAATTTTTCAGCAGACACAACCTCAACAAACGCCGCCAAAACGTCGTGACAAAGGCTGTATTGCCATCTGTCACCCGGCTCAAACAAAAGGGGCTCCTTGGCCAAATACTTCATAGCCTCTCTTGTGGGCACCCTTCCGTTTGTATCAGCAAAAGCCCTTTTTAAGCTTTCGGAACAACAGTTATAGGAAAAGCCTGCCGTCATTTCGAATAAATGCTTTATTAAAATCGGGTTTTCGGCTTTTTTTATGCCGTTTTCCGTTTTAACCGTCATTTCGCCAAACTCGGGCATATAATCGCTAAGCTTATCCTCTAAAGAAAATAAGCCCTTTTCATAAAGCTGTAACGCCGCCACGCAGGTTATCCCCTTGGAGCAGGAATAAATATTATAACGCTCGTTTCCGTTAATTTTCACCTTGTTTTCAAGGTCGCTGTAGCCGTTCATATAGCGGAGTATACATTTCCCACCCTTAAAAACCGCAAGGTCAAAGCCGGGAAGTCCTTTTTCTAAAAACGAGTCACAAAATTTTTTGGTAGCACTAAACATACTGCAACCCCCATATTTTTTTAAAAAATAAGCACCCAAAAGCCTTGAGTGCTTATAATTTAAGCTTTAATTACTTTATAACCTTAACGAAAACAAGGATAGAAAGCACAATGCCGATAAGGGCGTACAAGCCCACTAAAGAACCGATTAAGGAAAAAATTATTCCAATAATCGGAAGCTTTGCTAAAAGACCGATAACAAAGCCGCATACAACGTCGATTATAACGTAAATAAGCAAAGCTACAATAAAGGGCGACACGCCGCCGTTTGCCTTAAAGGCGTTAGGGAAAAACTTTTTAAGTATATCCATCTTTATCACCTCCAACAAGTAACTTAGGTTTTAATTATTATAGCATCATTTTCACTATTTTTCAATGTAAACCATTATTTATTTGTTGAATTTTATAAAAAGAATTGCCGGTTCAAGGGTTTCAACCCTAAGATTAAGGTTATATACACCGTCACCGCAAGCGCTAAACTCTACCGACTTTTCACTGCCGTCGGGTTGCATTACAGTAATACTTTCAGGTGCCTTTTCAATAAAGAGATTTAGTCCCTCCACAGGGTCAATGCCAAGCAAATATACGCAAGCAATCATTTTACCGTCGGGAAGGAAGCCTGCCTTAAAGCAAATTTCATCATCGCCCACACAGTAAACAGGCAATGCGCCCGCCAAGCGTAAAAGCTCTACTATTTGCGCCTTTCTGCTTTCGTTTAAAAAGGCAAAGCCCTCTTTATAATTAAATTCAAATGTAGGTGAACCACAGAAAACAACCGACAGCTTATCTCCCCTGCTAAAGCTTGTAACTGCGGGAGCAAGCAGCTTTGCCTTACCATCCTCACTTAAGTAAATATGTGAAAGCGCCTGTGTTTCAGAATTAATAGGGGTAAGTTTTTTATGGTTTTTCTGCTTTGTACAGGTTTGATATACAGTGCCGTCAAAGGTTTCGCTTGAAGCCTTTCCCAAATCCCAATCAGTTACCTCTACACCAAGATATTCACCGTAGCCGCGCTCGGTTAAAGTTTTTGCGGCTTCGCCGTCGGCAAACACTGAATTTTCAAAAAGCTCCTTGATTTTTTCATCGGTCAACACCTTAGCAACCTTACCCTCGATAAAATTAACCTTTTCGCTGTTTTCCGACAAATAAAAGGGTATTCCCATTCTTTCCAAATTCTTTTTAATTATATTATGAACGTGATACCCCCACAGTTTTCCGGGTTTTATATCATTTTGTTCAATAAAGGTTGCAGAAAGTCCCGCCCATTTAATACTATCAGCAATATCGGCAAGCTTTTCATGCATTCCGTTATATTTAGCCAAAATTTCTCTGTACACTTTGCCCGAATTGGGTTCAAAAGCAGTGGTACGGGTTATCCAATGCTTGGCGCCCTTAATTCCTTCTAAAATAGAGGAAATATAGTGAGAATTTAAATAGCGAGCGCTTTTGCCATAGCGGTTAAAAGGAATGGTATCGGTTTCGGCAAGAACAATATCAATTCCGCGTTTTTTAAGCCGAGAATTACAAATAGCGGCTTTTACCAAACCATCACTGAACTCCCTTACAGAATAAGGTGCATAACAGCCGTTAGGAACACGAACTATGGTAGGATTGCCCTTACCTGCAAAAACCTTGTTGGTATAATCTACCGCTTCGCAGAAAAATCCTGATGTACAGTTAATTCCTTGAATAGTCGGGTCAATTTCGTCAATAGCGGCGCGGAATACCCTTGCTGCCTCTACCAAAGAATCGCGCTGAGTTTCAACAAAGGTGCGTGTAAGTGAATCGTTTGCAGGGTGGGAAGAAATATGAGCCCAAAGCTCATTCCTTGTCATATTAAGTCCCGTTCTGCGGTTAAATTCAGCCATATGAAGCGGACAAGCACAGCCGTTGCCCGGACGCACAAGCATTCGAAAATCATCATCAAGCATTATAGCCTTAGGCTTTTCTTTAGATAACGTTTTAAAAACGTCGCTAAAATAGGCAAGAAAATTTTTGTCCATAGGACAATAATGATTTGCAATGGTGCCATCAGCATCAGAAATGCCCTCATAGAGTTGAAAATTAGCGTGGCTTATAGGATATCCGTGGCCAAGGCTTGCCTGAATTAAAATGCCCGCCTCTACGCCATCTTTAGCCAAGCGATCACGGTAGCGACCGTAAAGCTTTACAGCTTTTCCGGCTTTATCCCAAACAGGATTGCCTTCAGGTACCATAGCCATTTTAAAAAGCGGCATAGAAACAGCTCCGCTTTTCACCTGATTAACAATATCTTCAGCACGTTTTTCAAATTCATTTTCACTAAGCGTATCGCTGATTGCCGACATACACAGTGGCAAGACGCGCTCGATGGCAATAGGTATACACATGACCGGACTATATCTGGGACAGATTGCCGGCGGATTCGGTTCGATATTCTCG
>JAFVIF010000010.1 GCA_017474125.1 Clostridia bacterium | reverse complement strand
TTCCACCATTGAGCCTATGGCAGCACTTCCTTTCCACCCCTCTGAAGCATTTACTATCCGGGAGCTGCAGGCCAATGCCGGCGACATTCTCCGGGAAGTAGAGAAACGCGCGGACGCGCAGTTTGGCGGTAAGGTCTCTCTGGATCTTAGCAACCATATCTTCTGCACCAACAAAGTCTGCGCCTGCTGCTAAAGCTGCGTCAGCCTTGTCACCCTTTGCAAGAACAAGGACACGTACAGTCTTACCGGTACCGTTAGGAAGAACTACTGCACCGCGAACCTGCTGATCAGCGTGACGGGAGTCAACACCGAGACGTACGTGGATTTCTACTGTTTCATCAAATTTTGCAGCAGCAGTCTTTACAACTACAGCTACTGCTTCTTCAGCGTCATAAAGCTTACCGGGTTCAATAAGCTGTGCGCTGGCTAAATATTTTTTACCGTGTTTCACTTTATTTTACCTCCCAATAAGTGGTTAAATCGGAAATTTCCTCCCACGAGAGAGAATCAATCGACTACTTCGACACCCATGCTGCGTGCGGTACCTGCTATCATACTCATAGCAGCTTCTAAGCTTGCGGCATTAAGGTCGGGCATTTTAGTTTCTGCGATTTTCTTGATCTGCTCGCTGGTAATCTTGGCAACCTTGGTTTTGTTAGGTGTGCCGGATGCGGTTTCAATACCGCATGCCTTCTTAATAAGAACAGCAGCAGGGGGAGTCTTTGTAACGAAGCTGAAAGAATGGTCTGCGTAAACAGTGATTACAACAGGGATGATAAGACCCATATCATTCTTTGTGCGTTCATTGAACTCCTTGGTGAAAGCAGCGATGTTTACACCGTGCTGACCCAGAGCAGGACCTACAGGGGGAGCGGGTGTTGCTTTACCTGCGGGAATCTGCAATTTAACGTAGCCTATAATTTTTTGAGCCATTGTTTGCACCTCCAAAATTGTGGTAACAGTGTTTTTTACACTTGGCGGAGCATCTAATATGAATTTATGCTCCTCCCACTTGACGGCGTCGTTGACGCCAGCGGCGAGACAGCCGCATAATAAAACGGTTTTTCCGTAATATTACCAATTTTAATCAGCCGGAACAATCTGATCCAGCTCTAATTCGGCAAGCGTTTCTCTGCCGAACGCTTCAATTCCTACGCTTACGCTGTTATCTGCGACATTAATTTCTTTAACAACGCCTGCGAAGTCCTTAAGAGGTCCACTGATAATAACAACGCGGTCGCCCACCTTGTATCCAACCTCTACGCTGTGCTTTTCAACGCCGAGTGACGCTACCTCTTCTTCGGTAAGAGGAACGGGCTTGGATTCAGGACCTACAAAACCGGTACAGCCGTGAATGTTACGGACAACGTACCAAGAATCGTTAGTAACGATCATTTTAATAAGAACATATCCGGGGAATATTTTACGTTCTACCTCGCGTACCTTATCATCCTTAACCTCTGTTACCTTTTCGGTAGGGATTTTAATGTCCACGATTAAATCCTGCATTTTACGGTTTTCAACCATAGTTGCAAGGTCGGTAGCCACCTTATTTTCATAGCCGGACATAGTCTGTATTACATACCATTTAGCTTGAGATTCAGACATACTGGTTCTCCTTATTACCAAATAATTCCAAGTAACTGACTAAGACCAAAGTCTACCAACCAGATAATTGCGCCGATTACTACGAACATAACCAGTACAATACCAGTGTTTTTAAGAACCTCTTTAATGCCGGGCCATACAATCTTCTTGCATTCGCTCTTGTAATCCTTAAAGAAGTGAAGTATTCTCTTAAGAAGCGGCTTTTTAGCGCCCTTAGAAGCAAGAACCTCAATATGGTCGCTAATAAGGATGAACGCTACGCTTGCAATAAGAGCGGCAAACATTACTATTGATACTATAAGTACAAACGGAGCATACGCAACGTCGGTAACCTTTAAGAAATCAGCAGTAAAACGTGTATCAACAAACTTCCAGGGGTTGCTTAATGCTATAACAAGCATATAAATAGCAACTGCAGCGTTGTCGGCTGCTACCAAATACTTTAAAGTATTCGACTTGCGGAAGAAGGTGAATACGGACATTGCCACGCCTAAAACACCGAGAATAAAGCAGAAAAGGATATCTGCACTCTTTGCAATGTTAATGCCATCGGCAACCTCAGCACCAAAAGCGATTTGAAGACCGCTTAAGGAAAGCTCGTTAACATTGAATATTGCGAAATCGAAGAAGAAGAAAACCAAAGCTGCAACACCTAAAAGTGTAGCAAGAATCTGACAAGCTTTATTGATTATTTTCATCATTTTCAGCTCTCCTTATTTGGTTTCCTTATGAACGGTGTGCTTTCTGCAGAACTTGCAATACTTGTTCATTTCAAGTCTGTCCGGATCATTTTTCTTGTTTTTCATTGTGTTGTAATTGCGCTGCTTGCATTCAGTACAAGCCAGTGTGATTTTAACTCTCATAACGGCACCTCCCGCTTTACGGAAATATTTTTTTGCTGCATAATTGCAGTAAACGCCTCCCTCGGTTCGGGCAAACACAACAGTCCTACCGTATTATGTCGCCATACGGAAGGCAAGCACACCGAAGTGTTTGACCTTGACAGAACAGAGTCTAAACAAAAAAAAAGACTCTTCAGAGGTGCACCAATTATAACACAAAAGCTGCTCTCGGTCAAGACTTTTTTTCATTAATTATAAAATTTTAAAAATATACGATTTCCCGATTTTCTCTCAAAGCGCAAAAAAGCAGATAATCACTACCCTTTTTTGCCCCTGCGTCCATTAACGCGGCCTCGCTTGTACGTAGTGCCAAAGTGGGCAAATTATTGTTTTCGCTTAAGTGTCCCAGCACAAAACGGGTTGTGCCGCTATGAAGCAGAGAAACAAGCTCCGCCGCGGCGGCATTATTTGAAAGGTGTCCCCTTTCCCCTGCTATACGTATTTTAAGCTCGGGAGGGTACGGGCCGTTTTGAAGCATTTTAAGGTCGTGGTTAGATTCAAGCAAAACAACGTTACTCGATTTTAAATTATCACGAACCGTTTGGGTAACGACGCCAAGGTCGGTACAAACCGAAGCCACACAGTCCTTACCGAATTCAATTCGGTAGCCGCTCGAGCCCTCACAGTCGTGCATAGTTTCAAAGCGGATTATTTTCCCGAAATCCCCTTCATAAATGCCGTTATTGATACTTACGGTTTTCGCTCCCGTTGGCAAAGCATTGCTTTGTACTAAGGCTTCTAAGGTATGAGAGGAAGCTATAACGGGAACGTTAAGCTTTTTCACAAGGGTTTTAAGACCCCTAATATGGTCGCCGTGCTCGTGGGTAATAAGAATAGCGCGGATTTTATCGGTGCTTTCACCTATTTGAGCAATAGCCTCAAGAGTTGCCCTTGCCGAAGCGCCTGCATCAACAAGCAATGCGCCGTTGTTAGCCGCCACGTAGGTACAGTTTGCCTTACTGCCGCTAAAAAGCGGACAAAGCTTTGCCATTCTTTTTCACCCTCTTACATAATAATATATAAAGGGAGGTTTTGCCTCCCTTTAAAAGCTATTCGGAAACTCTGCGGATTTTACCGCCAAGTTTAGTAAACTTTTCAACAAGACCGTCGTAGCCGCGGTCGATATACTTAATATCGTAAACCTCGGTTTTGCCCTCGGCTATAAGGCCTGCAATAACCATTGCGGCACCTGCACGCAGATCGGTAGCGTATACCCCGGAACCCTTAAGGCCCGCAACACCCTTAATTACGGCACGCTTGCCCTCTACCGTTATATCCGCGCCCATTTTCTTAAGCTCCTTAACGTAACGGAAGCGGTCGTCCCAAACACCCTCGGTAACTACGCTTACGTCGTCGGCAATGGACAGCAGGGTAGCTATTTGAGGCTGCATATCGGTAGGAAAGCCCGGATGCGGCATAGTTTTAATATTGCACTTATGAGGGCGCTTGTCCATTGTAAGCCTTACGGCTTCGTCGAACAGCTCAATCTCTGCGCCGATTTCGGCAAGCTTTGCAATAATCGACCTTAAGTGAACGGGGGTTACGTTTTCAATGGTTACGTCGCCCATAGTAGCAGCGGCCGCCGCAAGATAGGTGCCTGCTTCAATTTGGTCGGGAATTATGCTGTAGGAAGCGCCGTGAAGCTCCTCCACACCCTTAATGGTAATTTTATTGGTACCTGCACCCATAATATTGGCGCCCATTGTATTAAGGAAGTTGGCAAGGTCAACTATATGAGGCTCCCTTGCGGCATTTTCTATAACGGTGGTGCCGCTTGCCCTTACTGCGGCAAGCATAATATTAACGGTAGCACCTACCGAAATAACGTCAAGAGAAATATAATTACCTTTGAGCGCAGTAGCATTGCACACCAAAAAATCCTTTTCGGTAATAACCTTTGCACCAAGCGCTTCAAAGCCCATAAGATGCTGGTCAAGGGGGCGAACGCCAAAGTCACAGCCACCCGGGAGGGCTACTCTCGCCTTTTTATTTCTTCCAAGCAACGCGCCCAAAAAATAACTTGAGGCGCGCATACCACCCGCCATATTCTCGGTAACAACAAAGGAATTAACCTTTTCACAGCAAATTTTGGCTGTGTTCGGGTCAAGCATTTCGACAGTTGCGCCCAAGCTTTCAATGATTTTAAGCATCATTCTGACGTCGGATATATTAGGAAGATTATCTATAACACAAGTGGCATTAGTTAATAAAACGGCAGGAAGAATTGCAACGGCCGCATTTTTTGCGCCGCTGATATGTACTTTACCTTTTAAAGGATTGCCGCCTTCTATTACGTATTTTTCCACGATTGCAACTCCATAAAATCAATAAATGAGAACTCTCTAACTTCTTGTATTATACACCCCACAGCACCCTTTGTCAAATTATATTTGCCGTTTTGCAACCATATTATGATTATCTTTGACAAAAACCGCACAAGGAAAATAAAACTGCAGGACAAAACTATTGTTTCCCTTACTTTTGCTTCAATTCACCTTTAAAAAATCCATATTCTTGCATTTTTTATATTAACATGGTATAATATTTAACACAAACTACTGAAAACGGAGGGTTATTATGAATTTACAGGAATCAGGCGAAATGTATCTTGAATCAATTTACGTGCTTTCTAAAAAGAGCAATACCGTCCGTTCAATAGACGTTGTAGATTATATGGGCTTTTCAAAACCCAGCGTAAGCCGTGCCGTAGGGTTGCTTAAAAAAGGCGGTTTCTTAAGCGTAGACAAGGACGGTTATCTTTCACTTACCAAGGACGGACTTTCGATAGCCAAGAAAATATACGAAAGGCACACCGTTATTACCGAGTTTCTCGTCAAGCTTGGAGTAGATAAGGATATTGCCGCAGAGGATGCCTGCAAAATAGAACACGATATAAGCGATGAGTCTATTAACGCCATAAAAAAGTTTGTAAACGGTTAGTTTTTTCAAAATTCTCTTTTTATTTTTCATAAAACGGGTTGACTTTTGATTTTTATTGTGTTATAACGACCTTGAAGTAGGTTTTGCTTCATTCATCCGACAATTTAATAGCTTTCTTTTCCTGATATGGAGCGTGATTTGTATGAGCAAGAAAACTAACAAATCAAAGAAAATTTTAAACAGCGCCGAAATTCTCAAACGAGAAGAGCAGTTTATTGAGTGTTACCGCAAATATAACGGCAAAGGTCTTCGGATCCTTTTAGGTCTTTATAAGGGTGACTACGATAACCTGTTCCTCTCGTCTTTATTTTTTGTGGTGAAATCTATTCCGGAATGGGTTTTACCCCTTATTACCGCCGACGTAATAAATCTGGTAATCGCAAGGCCGGACAACTTCGTTTTCCGCCTTATGCTTGACCTTATTATCGCATTAGTGGTTTTACTTCAAAACATTCCCACCCATATGCTTCATTCCCACTTTTTCAGCAAAGCAAAGCGTAGAGTCGAAGCCGGCCTTCGCGGTGCTATGGTAAGAAAGCTACAACAGCTTTCTATCGGCTTTCACAAAGAAATGCCCACCGGTAAAATTCAATCTAAGGTTATGCGTGACGTTGAAAACGTGGAAGCTCTTTCCTCTCAGATGTTCACAGTGGTTATGAGAGTAATTTCTAATATGACCATTACCCTTGTTGTCGTTCTGACAAAAAGCATTACCGTATTTATTATGTTTCTTATTTGTATTCCCTTCTTTGCATTTATTATTGCAAAATTTAAAAAGCCCCTGAAAAACAGAAATTCAGAATTCAGAAAAACAGTAGAAAACACTTCTTCAAGCGTTATTGATATGATAGAGTTGGTTCCTGTAACCCGCGCTCATGCGCTTGAAGAAAAGGAAATAAAGAAAATCACCAACGAGGTAACCGACGTTGCCCACAAGGGATACCGCCTCGATTTTATTCAAAGTCTTTTCGGCTCGGTAATATGGGTGCTTATGTCGTTAGCTCAGGTAGTATGCCTTATTTTTACGGGTTATCTTGCCGTTAAGGGAACCATTCAAAACGTTGGCGATATCACTCTTTATCAGACCTATTTCACCACCCTTCTCGGTCACGTAAACGGCATAATTGCCATAATGCCTATTTTGGCAAAAGGGCTTGAATCGGTAACCTCTATAGGTGAAATACTTGCCGCAGGCGATATCGAAGATAACAAAGGCAAGGAAAAAATCAAAGAAATCAAAGGCAGCTACCAATTTAATAACGTATATTTTAAATACGACGACCAATCACGTGTTCTTAACGGAATTAACCTGAAAATAAATGAAGGTGAAACCATAGCCTTAGTTGGTGAATCAGGCTCCGGAAAGAGTACCATTATAAGCCTTGTTACAGGATTCTACAAACCGACTTCGGGCGAAATACTTCTGGACGGAAAAAACATAGAAAGTATAGACCTGCAAAGCTACCGAAGATTTTTATCGGTAGTGCCGCAGAAAACAATTTTGTTCTCGGGAACGGTAAAAGAAAATATAACCTACGGCAACCCTCGTATTTCAAAGGAGCGTCTTGACGAGGTTATTGATGCGGCACAGCTAAGAAGCGTTATAGAAAAGCTTCCAAAGGGCCTTAACACAAGCGTTGGTGAACACGGCGACAAGCTTTCGGGAGGTCAAAAGCAACGCATTGCCATTGCCAGAGCCATTATACGAGATCCAAAGGTAATTATTTTTGACGAGGCCACCAGTGCTCTTGACAGCGCTTCTGAACTTGAAATTCAAAAGGCTATTGAAAATCTTACCAAAAACAGAACCACCTTTATCGTCGCTCACCGTCTTTCCACAATTCGTAACGCAGATAAAATTGCCGTAATAAAAAACGGAAAATGCGTTGAATTCGGCACATACGACGAGCTTATGGCAAAAAAAGGCGAATTTTATAATCTTAAAACCTTACAATCATAAAAATTCCATAAAAAAAAGGACAAGATTTCTTGTCCTTTTTTATTTATCCGAAAGGACGGAATTTATCCGCCTCGGTAAGAGATAACGCATTAATAACGGTAACAAAACGCTCCCCTACGTCATCAAATTCGCCTAAAGAATGGGCGTCGGAGCCAAGATAAAATTTACATCCGCATTCCTTGGCAATACGGTAGGGACGTAAAATTTCCTCTGTATTCGCTTCTTCCACCGTCATATTCAGTTCAACCCCCATGCCGACTTTTGCAACACGGGAAAAGAACACTTTAAACTCTTTATCGGTAATATGGTTTAAAATATCAATATTCGAGCCTTCACAGTTAGCGGCTATAAGCGAACAGGTAAAATGAGCAAGTCCAACCTTGTGAAACGGCATATTGCTATCAAGCAGTTTGAAATTTCGTTTCATATAAAGTTCGGCGCGTTCTGCCACAGTTTGCTTTTCTTCTGTGACAGTCCAACCGGGCGCGTGTAAATGGCTTGTAGCCACAATAATAAATTCCAGTTTATCGTAAAGCTTTTCCGACACGCCAAGGTTAAAGTTTAAATCCATATCGGCTTCGCAGCCCAAATGGAAAGTACACTCTTCATCTGTCGGGAACGGAAGAATTTCTTTTATATACGAATATCCATATCTTCTGAACCAGTTTTTCTCGGTGGTCACAACGTTTTGAGCATCCCAAAAATGGTCTGTAATAACCAAATCCTTCATTCCCATACGTTTTCCGTAAGCAAGGATATTTTCACAGTTTTGTTCAGGAGGATGTCCTGCACACGGTGTTAGATAAGAGTGTATATGATAATCATGATCAATTACGTATTTCATTTTTCCTTGTTCCTTTACAACAATCTTAAAAAGCCGTTTTTAGCAGGTAAAACATCCATATCGTGAGAATAAAGAACGGTATATTTACTGTCTTTATATGTCTCAATAAACCTTCGGCTGTTTTCAATATTAGTACAAGCCCCCGTTGGGATTTGCCTTAATATGCATTCCCTTGAATAGGCTTCGTCCCCTGCTATTACGTAAAGGTGGTTTTCGTGTGATATTTCAACTATGCTTGAGCCTATACTGTGTCCGCCCACTTTAACGGCGGTTATATTCTCGGTAACCTTTACAAAATCGTCAAAGGTTACCGCTTTTTCATTGTCGCAAAGGAAGGCTTTACCCCGCTCGTATTCATCCTTTTGAATATAAACGACAGCGTTTTTAAACTCCTTTGCCAATGCAATATGGTCGTAATGAGCATGGGTAATGATAAGGTCGGTAATTTCTTCGGCTTTTAATCCGTATTTATTAAGTAAATCAACAGGCTTTATAAAGCGACTTAAATAAAAGCCCTTTAATTCGTTACAGCCGGCATCAACAAGTATTTTCCTATTCACCGTTTCAATCAAATACAGAAAAAAGGAAATCGGCCATATTCTGTCCTTTTGGCCGCCGTATAACACAAGATTTTCACCAATTGTAGACTCGGCATATTTTAAAACCGTCAGCTTAAAATTTTCCATAATTCACCTATATCATTTTTATTTTAACCTCTTTGCCGATTTTTTCGGCATAGCTTATCATTGAAGCGGTGCCCTTGCTTTTGCCGTCCCAAAAGCAAATAACAAGGTCGCTCACCTCTGCCATTTTTCGGTTTCTGATAGGCCCTGCACTTCTGCCGTACAAGCTCCACTCAGCAGGGTAACGTTCAATTTCATACCCGTGCTCGGTTGCATATTTTTCACCGAGCATATCAGCGCCCTTACAGGCACCCGACACGAAAATAAAGGTATTTTCCCCTTCTATTTCCTCAAGACAAAAATCAATATATTCCTTTGCAAGGCTGTAATCGGAAAAATCTCTGCAGCCTGCAACAACAATGCGCTTTATCATAGTAACACCTCGTATAGGAAATTATAACACACAATATTAATATTTAAAAGTAAAACCTTAACGTTACCGCCTTCTGCTTTCCTCTACTTGCATTTAATATACTGTTTGGGTGAATAAATAAATCGCGTTTAAAAGAGCTTACAGAATTCTGTAAGCTCTTAATTTGTTTTAAGCAAAAGCTTTTAATTTTGCTTTATTATACTATGTATTCTTTAATTTCATCTAAAAAAGCTTGATCAAAGGTTTCGGCATTAACTGTTACCGGCTTGGTAAGGTCAAGGCTTAACACGCCCATCATAGATTTTGCGTTAACAAGGTACTTGCCGGAGCCTAAATCAACGTCGTAGGGCTTTTCACTCATTATAGCAACGAAACGGTTTACGCTTTCAATATTATTAAGAAGAACTTGTGCGGTAATCATATAATTTCCTCCAAACTTTCTTTTGTACGATTTTACTATTTTTTCCGAAAAATGTCAAGTGCTTGCAATATTCGCCGTTTTATAGTAAACTGATTTTTAAGGTGATATAATGAAAATAGGATTTTATACTTTGGGCTGTAAGGTAAACCAATACGAAACACAGGTTATGCGCGAGCTGTTTGAAAAGCGCGGAGATATTATTGTTCAAAACGATGATTCCCCCAACGTTTTTATTATTAATTCCTGCACCGTTACGGGAGAAAGCGACCGCAAAACTCGACAGATGCTGAGAAAATACCGTGCCCTTTATAAGGATGCTGTGCTTGTGCTTGCAGGCTGTATGCCACAGGCCTTTCCCGATTCGGCAGAAAAATTAGCCGAAGCCGATATTATCGTAGGTAATACCGACCCTAAAATTATTCCCGAATTAGTAGATAAATTCTTAAGCGACGGCGAAAGAATAGTTAATATTGAAAAGCACAACAGAAAAGAAGCCTTTAACACCCCTGCCATTTCCGATTTTGAGGAGCGAACAAGGGCCTTTATGAAAATTCAGGACGGCTGTGACAGGTATTGCACCTACTGTATTATTCCCACAGCACGCGGGCCGTTACGTTCAAAGCCCCTTGACGAAATAAGGTCCGAAGCAAAAGCTTTAAGTCAAAAAGGCTTTTGCGAGGTCGTTTTGGTAGGCATTAACCTTACCTCTTACGGTAAGGGCAGTGATATTAACCTTTGCGATGCCGTTGATGCAGTGGCAAGCGTAGAGGGTATTAAAAGAGTAAGGCTCGGCTCCTTAGAGCCCGACCATATAAGTGATGAAACCCTCACACGCTTAAAGGCACAGAAAAAGTTCTGTCCGCAGTTTCATTTATCCCTGCAATCGGGCTGTGACTCAACCCTTAAAAGAATGAATCGACACTACGATACCGCCTTTTATAAGGACCTTGTAGGTCGCATACGCCTAACCTTTGAAAATGCCGCCATAACCACCGATATTATGGTAGGCTTTGCGGGTGAAACCCATGACGAATTTAACCAAAGCCTTAATTTTGCCAAGGAAATCGGCTTTGCATCAGCCCACGTTTTTGCCTACTCAAGGCGAGCAGGCACCGTAGCCTACAATATGAAGGAGCAGGTTGAAAAGCAGGAAAAATCAAGGCGAAGCAAGGAAATGATTGCAGTTACAAAGCAAAGCGAGGCGGATTTTTTAAGCAGTGCCTTAAATACTGTTCAGGAGGTGCTCTTTGAAACGAAAGATGCAAGCGGCTTCTACAGAGGCTTTACCTCCAATTACTGTCAGGTTAAGGTTAAATCGGACAAAAACCTGACCGGAAAAATACTAAGCTTAAAAATTACAGACCTTGAAAGTACTTGTCTTATAGGGGAAATATAAACAGCAAAGTTGCGATTACCGAAGTAATCGCAACTTTTTTTAATCATTATTAATCATCACTTTTTTTACAACGTCGTTATCGTCGTAGTAAACAAACAGCTCTCGTGACCATTCATCCACGTAGCCGTAGGAGTTAGGTGTCCTTAAAATATATGTGATATCGTAAATTTCATGCATTTCGGTTTTGCTCTTTCCTATATGATTATACATAAGCACCGTAAGTAGGCTTTCATCCTTTAAGGAATAGAAGTCCTTATATTTAACGTCGTTGTAGCTAACCTTATTTATACGGCTCACCTTTCTGTCAGCATCAAAATAGAAAAATACACAATCCTTATTTCCATCAAAATACACCCTGCAATTCTGCTTTTCCATAACACCCTGAGGCTCTGAGAACAGCTCAAGGAAGCTGCTTAAATCCATACCCACAACCGTTTCGTTAAGGTATTTCATATTGCTTAGCGTCTCTAACCTTTCCTTTTGGCTCAGCTTTGACGGATCATCGTTATTATCCTCCATGGGCAGGCTTCCCTTTATTGCCAGCTTTTCAGCCACTTCCTTTTCGTTAAATCTTATAGTTACGGTTACTCCTTCAAAGCTTTGGTAGCCACATTCCTTTGTATTCTGTGAGGAAAAGTCAAATTCGCCGTATCTTTCCGCTATTTCCCTCTTCGTTCTTCCCAAAAGCTTATTCATAATATCACATCGCGTTTGAGCCGAAACCTTAAACCTTGGCGCATTGTCGGAAAATTCACGTTCAACGCCAACAACCGTTTCTTCATTACCGTAACGAATAAAAACTCCGTTATCGGCGGTGTCAAGGTATACCTCGCTTTCGCTTCCCACAAGCAAGGCTACGGGCTGTCCCAACAAATTGTGAACCTCACTTTTATTCATACGGTTTATTTTAACCGATAAAGCATCGGTATCATCGAGCCAGCCGCAAAAGGTTTCCTCACTTGTGCACCCCATGA
>JAFVIF010000009.1 GCA_017474125.1 Clostridia bacterium | reverse complement strand
GCTTTTCCGGCTTTATCCCAAGCAGGATTGCCTTCAGGTACCATAGCCATTTTAAAAAGCGGCATAGAAACAGCTCCGCTTTTCACCTGATTAACAATATCTTCAGCACGTTTTTCAAATTCATTTTCACTAAGCGGTGTTATAGAATAATTATAAAGCATAATAACATCAACCTCTCTCATTTATAATGACTATGTTGATGTCGAAACATGGCAAAGCCTTATTTCGACTGCGAATTCTTTGAATTCGCAAACAATTTCTCGACATTCTATAATCATTATAGTATCATACCAAAAAAATCAAGTCAATATAAGTCATTACGAAACATTTTCGTTTCCCAAAATCAAACACCCTCGTATTAGGCGAGGGTGTTTTGATTTAAACTAATATAAAACCTTTTCCGCTATAAAGGGGGGTTCCCTCTTTAACGTGGTTTATTATACGCGATTGAAAATCGTTTGCAGGGACAAGCTGGTCAATCGGAAGAAAATCCTCGATACCGAGCACGTGCCAATAAAGTGAAAAGTTATTCTCCTTTTTAGCGGCAATGGTAAAGCGGTTTTGGAAAGCAATTATATTTGAAGTGGGCTTTAAAACGGTTTTAAGATTTTCGTCTAAAAGCCAAGAGCTGCACACAAAAGCGCGGAAATTATACTCGGGAAAATAAGCGGCGAAAAATTCCTTTGCCTTATTAAAGGAATCGTCAACAAGGTCCGGCAACAACGGTCCGTTTTCAGGAATATGCACGTAAAGAACGGGGTCTCCTTTTTTAAGAACACATTCACCCTTGATTTCTTCATCGCTATTCGTATAAGCAATGCCGTTTTCGGTTTTATAAACGGCGTAATTATCCTCTAAGGGTGCCATTTCAAAGTTAAGTCTGCCTAAGGTATAACGGGCAGGCTGCATATAGCCGCACAGGAAGCTTCTGTACACACCGTTAAGGCCGTAAAAACCGTACTTTTTGAAGCTACGGTTTGATGCGTTGCGCCATACACCCATAATTGACTCTAAATGTTCAAGAGGTATTCCCTTTTCCTTCAAATAATCCTTTATGTAAAGCGCGCGCATTAAATAAGCAAGGCTGAAAATAATAGAGCTTTGCTCGTCTTCCACTTTATAAATAACCTTACTTTTTTCAGCAGTTTTACTGCCGTACAGTATTTCCAAAAGCTCCTCGGCCTTTGAAATTGCCTCGGCATTTTCAAAAGCGGCATAAAATTTTTCCTTTTCTTCTGCCGACGTTTCCACCATAGAAAGAATATTTTTAAGCTCGTTTACCATTTTGCTTTCCTCCTAAAAAAAGGTGAGTAATTCCTCGCAAACGCTGTTAAAGTTGCTAAGCTCAGGCTTCATATCCTGCAAAGGAATTTTTATAAAGCGATCGGCAATATCCTTTACTATAACCGCTTGACGCTCGGTAATCGCATTATAGTATTTTTTAAATTCCTCTGCCGCCACATTAAAGGCGCTGTGCGCTTTATTTTCAACAATAATTTTCATTTGCCGTACTTCTTTTTTTATTATATCAAAAAACCAGATATATATCAACCTACAAAAAACAAAAAAGGTTTACTTTTCGCCGCATTTCAAGGAGCAGCTTCAAAAAAATAAAAGGCTTAATATTTCAAGCCTTTTATTTTTAAAACATATATTAATTTATTCCTGCCAGCTTAAGCTTAAGTAATGCTAAATCGGAAGTATCAACCTTACCGTCAAGGTTTAAATCTGCTTTTTCTTTGTTTATTTCGCTTTCCTTATATATTCCTGCAAGGAACAGCTTTAGCATTGCAAGGTCGGTGGTATCAACCTTTTTATCATCATTAACGTCACCCAAAATTTCATAGCTGTCGGCAGTATCCAAAAGTCCGTTTTGACCAACGCTGCCGCCTGCAAGATAACCGTTAGAAGCGCCGTTTTCTGCATCGTCTGTCACCCAGAAGGAATAAAGCTCGCCTTCCTCTACCGTAAAGCGGATTTTAACCGTTTTGCCCGAAAGAGAAGAAAGGTCTTTTGAAAATTCGAGCATTGCCTTGGTGGTATCACCCTTAACAGATACACAGTCGTTTATGGAATAGCCGTCAATTACCTTGCCGTTTTCGTCAAGTATTTCGGCTTTTACGCTCTTTGCGTTAGCATTAACAAAAAGGTATTTACCGTCAAAGGTAACTTTTTCGGTAGTAAGTGTGCCTTTTGTATCGGTTCCCATAGAAGCAAATCCGTCTCGGCGCAGGGTTGCAAGGCCTGTAGAAGCCTTAGAATACATACCGTTGGATGCAGAATCGTACGAAGCTCCTGCTTTGGACTCGTCGCCTTCAAAAGCGGTATAATAGAACCAAAGCTCGTCATCATTTACCATACAGATAGCGGCATTGGAATGGAGATATCCTCTTTCCCAGCTTCCCTTCTGCTGGGTAGCGCCTATAAATGCTGTTCTGTCTTCACTTCGTGACCAATGGAATCCGTCACGGGAAAAGCCCATATGAAGCTCGGTGATTTTGGGGTAGCCACCCTCTGAGCAAACATCATTTTCGGGGCCTAAAAATATAGTAAAGGCGCCAAGCATAACCGATTCATAGGCAACGGCATCGAGGTTATAAAGTGTAGGAGTCATTTTAACGTCGGGG
The DNA here is from genome assembly GCA_017474125.1 of Clostridia bacterium. GTDB lineage: Bacteria > Bacillota > Clostridia > Oscillospirales > Acutalibacteraceae > SIG607. The sequence continues at coordinate 16,897 of JAFVIF010000009.1, read as the reverse complement.
TCAGGTATATCAAGGCTATCCGCTCTTGCCCATTTTACGGTATTTTCAAGATTTACTCCCTTAATAAGGTCATCGCATTCGCTGTAAGAACGAGCTCTTCCGCTCCAGGAGCTACGAATACTGTATACCCATTTATTTCTAAAGGGATTATAGAAAATAGTAGATCTGTCACCGGTTGAAGCCACCGAAGTAGGAGCACCCCAATGAACACCGTCAGCAGAGGTATAAACCTCTCCACCCACAGGTCTGCTCCAAAGGAACATTTTATATTTCTGAGTAGGGTCATTTGTATAGGGGTCCATTATAACCGCCGCGCTGTCACGCTGTGCGTTTCTTAAAGGAATAACTAAATTTGTTCCAGGCTGTACGTCATATTCAGCGCGTTCCCAGTTAATACCGTCTTTAGAGATAGCAAGTGCAGTACCGTCGAACCAGCCTGCGCAATACCACATTTTAAAGAGGTTGTCTGCACTGTCATACCATACACCGCCGCTAAAGGGCGCCGCCATAGGAGCAAAGCTTGTGCCATTGCTTCTTTTTCTTCCCAGCTCCTGTGCGGTTTCGGGCTTCATAACAGGATTACCCTCATATTTTTCAGCCTTGTGCCAGCTTCTCTTAAGGGTGGTTTCTTCAATTAAGAAATCATCAACAAAAAGCTGACGTCCGGTATTTATATTTATAACCTCGGGTTTGCTATCAAGATACGGAACGGGCATTTCACCGTTACCGAATTTATCAATGCTTACCGGTGGCCACTCTTGCGGCAAAGTAATACCGTTATAAAGAACCTCGCCGTTATTATTCTCCCAATTTGAAACGTAATTTGAACTTTCAACTATTAAATCATCAGCCACAATAATAGCCCACTTTCCTATATCATAAACTTCACCTTTCAATACTTGTTTAACGTACACCTTTACCTTATCTACAGCATTTGCACCAAAAGACTGAAAAGACACTCCTTCAACCGCCTTAAACCCGTAATTTCTAAGGGTAGCTTCCTGAGAAGCGGCACCGCTTACCGTTTCATCGGGGGTTAAAGCGTATATAACACCACCTTCACGTATAGTATAGGTGTCGCCCAAAATCGAACCGTAGCAAAACTCTGTATTCTTAAAGAAATCAGGCATTGCATTGCCCCAAACATATGAACGGTCGATAAATATTTTCTCTCCCACCTTCATAGTTGTCGCTGACATACCATTAGCTGCAGTTAAACGTACGGTAGTATGGCTAGCCGCGCTACGTGATATTTTAACGTCGGAAATAACACCTGGAAACGCAGAGGTTGCAGCATTGGGGTCATTTCCTATACCGATAGGAGCATCGGTAGAAGCGGCTCTGCCGCCGGTAATTGCCGTTGCGGATACAAGCACACCGTCAAAGTAAAGCTGCATTACGTTGCTTTTCACCGTAGCAACAGCGGTATGCCACTTATTTAAGGTTACTTCGGGGCCGTAGCACCAAACCCATTCATCCTTTCCGTCGCGTGTAATAAAGGTTATGGTATGGTCCTTACCCTGAATATAAAGCTGAAATTCTCTTTTGTTTTCAGAGGTATTACGTTTTTCAACCAACATCATATCCCTGTACGCCGTATAGGTAGGCTCAGTATCGGTTTTAAAGGTTACCGAAACCGAAAAATCACCTGAAAAGTCTATATTATTTGGAGACGGAATATACATTCCGTTTTCCTTTCCGCTAAAGCCGCCTACAGCATAGTCACTATCATTAGTGCCTTTTTCCCCGTTAAGTGTGCCGTAAACGGTAGCATTAATGCCGTTGCCGGAAACGTCCTTACCGAAATCAGAGCTATCCGACATATCCAAATGAATATGGGGCGTAACGGTAGGCGCAAAATAGTCATATGATTCGGTTGCGGCGTATGTGTTATTCCTTACCGCGCCGAAAACGGCGCAAACAATAACACAGGTTAAAACTATTGAAATTATTCGCTGAAAAAACGATTTGCTTTTCATATATAACTCTCCTTTTTTTACTACCTATATTGTACAAATTTAAGGCTATGTAAAACCATACATTTTTTTGTAACAGTTGCAAATTTCTATTTTATTTTTTTGTCTTTTTAAAAAAAGTATAACACAGGCAGTTAAAAAGGTGATATAATACCAAAAAGGGAGGTGCTGCTATGAAGTTTGCCGATATTCCAAAGCTTACTATGAAAGAGCTTGGTATAAAAGAAACAACGTTATCGGTTGGAAAGTGGAAAATTCCACCGTCGCCCCATTGGTCGCTTCACTGGCACGATTACTGCACCATAGACGTTATCACCTGCGGCAACGCCATTCATTACACCACCCTTGGCAATAGGGAAATAGAAAAAGGCTATATGCACCTTGTTATGCCCAGCGATATTCATTATATAGGCTCCCTTGAAGGCTGTGATATTGTATCAATACGCTTTTCCCCTTCCCTTATAACCGAAAACGTTAAAGCTCTTTTAAATGCGCAGAATAAATCAGTTCAGCTTGACGAAAAAAGCTTCACCGCCGTTATGGGAATTATAACGGCTATGGAAAGCTATAAGGACGATACCCTTTTGCTTCTCAATTTACTGGAATCACTTCTTCTTATACTTCAAAATAACCTTAAGAAAAGTGAAAAGCCGTTACACGATAATATGCTTAAGGTAATGAGTTTTCTCGACCTTAATTTCAGGGAAGACCCGTCTTTAGAAAAAACGGCGGCGGTAGGCTCCTATAATCCCAGTTATTTTTCTTCGCTTTTTAAAAAATCCACCGGCTACACCTATACTGAATATTTAAACGCTAAAAAAATAGGCTACGCTTGTGCAATTATGAATAATAAAAAGCTCTCTTTAACCGATATCGCACTATCCTCCGGCTTTGTATCCCTTGCCGCCTTTAACCGCACCTTTAAAGCGGTTATGGGCACATCTCCAAAGGAATACCGATTAAAACTGTATAACTAACAAAAAAATGACTTGGAATTTCTTCCAAGTCATTTTTGCTTTAGTCGGTTACGGTAATAACCATTCCCTCTGTCAGCTCTTCATTTTTAATAAAGAGCTTTTCGGTTTTCATAACCTTATCGTAAACGGTTTGCTGTTTTACACCGTTAATGAATATTTCTCTCTTTGAATTACCCTCGTTTTTATAGTTAAGGGTTAAATTATAGCCCTTCATTATAAATACTGCAGTCGCTGTTTTACAAGGCATATAGGCTGCGGTTTGAACAGTAAGCCCGTCAAGGTTAGGCTCTATTCCAAAGCCGAAGCGGTAAAAATTCTTATAAAGCACGGTGCCCGAGCCTGTGTACCAGTCGTTTTGCGATTCGCCATCAACGTTTAAATCAAGATTTTTGCAATAGGAATTAGGCATTACAAAGGTAGTCTTGTTAGCGTTAGGATGGGTTATAATCATAGATTTTTCTATTTGCTTCCAAGCGTTTTCGGAATCACCCGTCAGGAAAAGCGCCGCGCAAGAGAACATACTCGCATGAACGTAAGCGCAAGCATTTTCGGCAAAACCGGGAATAGTATTGGCTATTCGGCCTATGCCGGGTGTACCTGCGGTGAATTTCGGCCAATTAGTAAGTAAGCCGTATTCCGAATCAAGAGAAAGAAGGTTACTGATAATAACCTCGCGCAGTTCGGGGGTTTCTTTAATTAAATCGGAAATTGCCCAATAAGCAAAGGGAGCAAAGCTGACACGGGAAATGCCGTCAACATCACTAAAGGAACCGAGCTTATAGGCTTTATGGTCGCCCCAACCGTGAATAAGGCGGATTTCGCCCTTTTCATTACTTTCAACAGCGTGCTTTTTAAGCCCTTCGGCAAGCACTTTTCTTACCTTTAAATATTCCTGTGCCTTTTCATCCATTCCTACCTTTTTAAGAATTTCAGCCATTTCCGCAAGATTTCTGTAAAGCTGAAGAGAAGCCATTACCGAAACACCCGTACCGAATTCCTTGCCCTCGTCGGTAGTTTTTCCAAGTCCGTCAATAGCGTCGTTCCAATCGCCGTATATTATTCTAAGACAGTTTGTGCCGTCCTCATAGTCAATATTGCTGACAAGATAATCGGCAACCTTTATTAAATGGTTAAGTACGCTGTCCTTAATATCAAGAGGCCGAACCACGTTGCCCTTGGTGGCAATAAATTTATAATATCCGCATTCCTCGTTTAAAATCGAGTAATCGCCCGTATAGGCAAGGTACATATAAAAGGTTGTTAAAATCCAGTTACCTTGGTCTATAAAGGGGCGCAAATCCATTGCGGGAATATGTCCCTCGTACTGAGGAATACCAAACTGACGTGGCGGTCTGCCGCTTTCGTCGATAAAGCCCATTGCACGCACCATTCGTTTTCTTGCTTCCTCGGGGCTCCAAATAATAGCCTGCTCAAGCTGTTGGAAAACGTCGCGAACGCCGAGCATATTCTCAACGTAATTATCGCCCATTGCGCAAAAATCCACCTGCTTTTGCAGATTCTTTATAAAGTTATTTAATACGTTTACGTTTAAAACGTCGCTGTGCCAATCACCAAAGGTCAGCTTTACGTTATTAAAGCGCTCCTTATCGGCAGCTTCTTTATCGTTTATTACGTTATCAATCTCAGTCGGATTAATTTCAATATTTTCCTTAGATAAATCAAGGTTTTTATCATTTGTAACAGTAAAAAGAAAATCAATACGGGACGTTGCATTTTCTTTTGTTTCAAGATGTATAATTTCGGCCGCAACGGCAGTGTTGTTTCTTGTAGTAAAGGACTCTTTTTCGAATTTGCCAAGCTTTAGTGATTCCGCATTTCCTATATTGCAGGTTTGACAAACAAGATAATCGGGGCGCGAAGCAGTGCGGAAGGCATTTACTTCAACAGCATTGCTTATTTTACGGTCAACAAGCATAGCGTGGAAATCACCCGAAGCACGTTTAAGCAAAAATTTACCGTTTCCCAAATGAAAACCCATACGCGTTGCTTTTGTCCACATATCGTCGTATTCGCCGTTTTTAAGCAACGCTTCAACGTAGGTATTAAGTGTGTAGTTTAACGGTTTATTTGTTTTATTTATTGCGGCAAAGGAAAAGGACATCTGCTTATTTTTAGTTACCGATGCACGAACAGCAAAGGTAGCAATATCGGTATCGGCAATATAGTAAGCCGCCGAAAAGGTGTAAACGAGATAACGCTTCGTGTTGTACGGTTCAAAAAGCTGTTTGCCGCCGCCCAAAACAGAAATTGGGAAATAAGTACCGTCTCCGTTTGGCAAGCCAACGAAAAAGTTAACACAGGATTCATGCTCTATATGTATGGGATGAAAAACCTGTAAAACACCGTCAACGGCATTTATAACGCCGTTAGACATAGCCCACATTGTAAATCCGCCCGACTGATACGGAAAACGGTGAACACCCGTATTGCGCGGCAGGCAAAGCACGTCACCGTTTTCAAGATAATAGGTATTACCGGGTAAGCTGTTATGCTCCCCTTTATTGTTAGCGGTTTTATTTATTAGTGTCATAAGCTCTTTAAGCTTTTTCTCAAACATTGCACGACCTCCCAATTTTGTAACTGAGTAACTTAATTTTATCACAGCACCTATAAATTTGCAAGGATATAAAAGCTTTGGTTTGCCAAACTACGGCTTTTATTATTACTTGCCGTTAAATATCCCGTAATTTTTTATATTCACTGGGAGTGAGTCCGAATTTCGCTTTAAACTTTCTTGAAAAATAAAATTGATCACAAAAACCAAAACGATTACTTATAGCGCTTAAGGAATACCGACCGTCTGCTATCATTTGAGCGGCGCGTGTTAATATTAAATCATCAATATAGCCGTTTACCGTAGTGCCGAGTTCCCGTCTTATGTGCTTCGTAAGGGTGCTTTCAGAAACGTAAATTGCATTTGCTATACCTTTTATGGTAAGATTTTCCGAAAGATTTTTGTTAATATGATTTATTGCTTTTATAACACATGGCGAATACTTACTGTTCTTTAATTCTATTTCGTTTTCTTTTATCATATCTATAAGAATTTTCATAACCAGGTTTTTAATACTAAGCGCAGATATATCGTCATCATTTGGTAAAAGAGCGCCGATTTCTTGTGCCTCGCCAAATCCGTTTTTTAAAGTCAGTACCGAAGACTGTCTTTCAAAAATATCAATATTTTCGGCGCCCAACAAATTAAAATGAAAAAACAACTGCGACGTTTCCCCCTCGCAACCGTATTCGTAACTGCTGCCTGAGGGAACAAGGTACCAATTACCGCCAAAAAGGTCTATTCTTTCGCCATTTATAATAAGAAAAAAGCTTCCCGTTTTAACAAAATACAGTCTTGATACCGGCGAGCAAATAACCTTTCCCTTCCAAGAACTGTCAAGCACCGCGCTTCCACAGTTTAAAAGTTCAAGCTTAAATTTCCCCAAACCTTTAGAACAGTTGTATTCCTTAATTTCTACCATACCCATATCTCCATATTTAATACCGTAATTTTCATTGTAATTTAGAGAAAAACAAGATACAATTTATCTATAAATACATTATAGCACAATTCAAAAAAATATAAAAGAGGAAATATTAACAGGAGGTTTTAGTATGTTACTTAGAGATTGTTGTTGGCTTTGGGGACATCCCGAAGGAAGATATAACGAAAATGCCGATAATTTCGGTTGTCCCGACGTATCCAGAATGAGTCCTATGGAGGCTTGTCTTTACCTTGGAATACGAAACACCTTTATGGTACCGGTTGGCGTAAACGTTAATAAAAGACAGTATAACAAATCCTTTAAAACCTTAAATCAGGTGGGTTGGGAATGCTTTGAAGCCTGTGAAAAGCCTGAACTGGTTGACGAAATCATTAACGAGGCAAAGGATTTCGAAAACATTTCCTGCGTAGTTATCGATGACTTCAAAATCGAAGAAAAAGGCCAACCCAGATATAAAAGGCTTCCCGTTTCGATGCTTAAGGATTTAAACAATAAGCTTCATAACAACTCCGTCAGAAAACTTGATTCGTGGATGGTTTTATACACCTTCCAATTCGGTGTAAACGAAGAAGAAGACGTAGAATTCCAGCCCTATATGGACGAATTCGACGGTGTAATTATGTGGACCTGGCAAGAAAAGGACGTACACTTAATTCCCGAAAAATTTGAACTATTCAAAAAACTGACTCCAAAAACAAGACGTATGGTTGGATGCTACCTTTATAATTTCGGTGAAGCAAAACAGGCAACGAGCGAAGCTGTAATATGGCAGCTCAACTATTACCGTGAGCTTCTTTTAAAGGGCGAAATTGAAGGAATCGTACTTCATACCAATACTATGGCAGACCTTGATTACGAAGCATACGACGCCGCCCTCTCCTGGATGGAAGAGCACGGTGATGAAGAAATTCCCGAATAAGTGAAGGTGAAAACCATGAGTGGAAAAAAGCAATGGTACATTGTAGACGGCTACCGTCCATCACCGCAACCGGACCCAAACGCTGTTTACGAAGGGCACGAAAGCATTATGATTCTTAATACAAACACTCAAGATGCTCATGTGCGTATAAGCGTGTATTTTGAAGACCGTGAACCGGTTGAAAACATCCCCTGCACCGTACCTGCAAAACGCATTAAATGCTTCAAAAGTGACGACAGCACGGTTTTTGGCGACTTAAAACTTGACGTTGGTGTTCAATATTCTCTTTCAATTACCAGTGATGTTGGTGTTATAGTACAGTACGGACGTTTAGATGTGCAACAGCCTAATATGGCGTACATGGCATTAATGGCGCAAAGCGAATAAGGAGGCTTTTAGAATGAACATTCAAGGAGTTTGCGGCGAACTTCGCCGTGAGGATTTAGGTGTTGTTACCACCCATGAACACGTATTGCTCGACCTTACTGCATTTTATCAAGAATTACCGGTACCCGGCATTGAAAATCCCGCTACTCAAAAGGTAGAAATGTGGAATCTGGGAATTCTCAGCCGAGACTGTTATGCACTAAAAGACAACCTATTATTAGAAGACGAAGATGTTGCTATTGATGAACTTAACCGTTTTAAAGAAGCAGGCGGCAATACTGTGGTAGATGCCTCTCTCCCGGGTATTGGCCGTAATCCCAAGGCATTAATGCGCATTGCAAAAGCAACGGGGCTTAATATCATTATGGGCACAGGCTTCTACGTTGGTGAAACACATCCCAAAGAGCTTGCAAATATGACCGATGAACAAGTCGGAGATTTGATGCTCAAGGAGCTTAACGAAGGTGTTGACGGTGTTCGTGCAGGATACATTGGCGAAATAGGAATCAGCGAAATCTTTGACGACAAAGAGCGCAAGGTGCTGCGTGCCGCAGCCATTGCACACAAAAAAACCGGTGTGGCTATCAACGTACACATCAATCCGTGGACCGTTAACGGCTTGGAGGCGGCAGATATTTTGTTAAATGCCGGTGTACAACCGCAACGTATTTGCATTAGCCACATTGACGTAGAAAACCGAGAGGAATATATTTACGAGCTTCTTAAAAAAGGTGTATACGTTGAATTCGACAATTTCGGTAAAGAGTATTACATTCGCCGTGAGGTGCGAAATTCAGGTTACGGTTTATTTGTTCACGATACAGAGCGTGTGAAACTTCTTAAAAAGATGATTAACGACGGATATTTAAAACAAATCCTGTTATCCTGTGATTTATGCCTCAAAAACCTTTTACACAAATACGGTGGTTGGGGATATGACCATCTGTTAACCAATATAGTACCTATGATGCAAGACGAAGGCATTACCAATAAGCAAATCAGCATTATGTTAAAAGATAACTCCGCCGATTGGCTGTGCGGAAAAGAAAAGGAGTAATGAACTATGATTAATCTGCCAAGCATTCCACTTGAAGAATACAAGGAACGTATAGTTAAGGTACAATCTACCATGCAAAAAGAAGGATATGACATTTTGTTAGCTTACGGCAACGAAGCAGAACCGCAATTTGTCCGTTATTTTTCGGGCTATTGGCCGTCGTTTGAAACCGCAGGTGTATTAATTCCCTCGCAGGGCGATCCGCTGTTGCTTATAGGGCCCGAAAGCTACACCTACGCCAGCGACCGTTCTAAAATCGAACAAATCTGCCGTTTGAAAGCTTTCCGTGAATCTTCCGAGCCGGAATATCCGGGTGAAGTATTGGATACTTTCAACACGGTTTTTGAAAAAGTATTGGGCAAAAAGCCTGTAAAACGCATAGGCGTTGCAGGTCTTCCCCTTATGACCATAGGCGTATACGAAGCCTTGTCGGAAGCCCTTAAAGTATATGGCGATATTAAGATTGAAAAAGCCGATTACGTTGTAAACAATATTCGTATGCATAAAACGGAAAATGAACTTGCTTGTATGCGTGCCGCAGCTAAAATCACAGCCGAAACCTTTGATTACGTATTGAAAAATATACGTGTTGGTATGACCGAACAGCAGGTTGTCGGTTTAGCTCTTGGTAAAATGCACGAGCTTGGTGCCGAACGTGAATCATATCCTTTGTGGGTGTTGACAGGTAAAGGCTCTAACCAGGCGATCAGCCGTCCCCGTAATAAAGCAATTAAAAAAGGCGATATGACGTTTATTCAAATCGGTGCTCGTGTTGACGGTTATGCCTCCAGCATTGGCAGACCGGTTGTATTCGGTAAAGCAACCGAAGAACAGCGCAATCTTATTGAAGCCGGTTACAAGGCACAAGAAGCGGTTATCGCTATGTTAAAAGCAGGTACTCCCGCCTGCGAGGTAGCAAAAGCTCATATTAAAAACGTTACCGAAATGGGTTATGGAGACTGGTTGCTGTACGGTCCGTGCCACGGAAACGGCACAATGGAAGGTGAAGCACCGTGGATTGAAACCTCTTCCGATTACCTATTGGAAGAAAATATGACCTTCTGTGTAGATATCTTCCTGGGCTCTTCCAAAACACAAACAGGTCTTCGTATGGAAGACGTAGTATGCGTAAAGAAAGACGGCGCCGAAAACTTCACCAATTATCCCAGAGAGTTGTTTGAAATTCCTTGCTAAACCCACTTATAATGATTATAGAACGTGGAAACGCTTTGCGCTTCCACAAAAGCTGATTTATCAGCTTTTAAGCAATCAAATTTATTAAAATTCGATTGCTTTTCTAATCATTGCAATGGTCGTTGTCAAATTTTCTTTAAAAATTTGTTGCCAAATCTTTGATTTGGCGTGGAAATTGCACTTTTAGTACAATTTCCACGTTCAACTACTATTATCACAGTAAAAAGGAAAAAGTGTTATGAAAGAAATTAAATTTGAAGAAATGTCGCTAAAGCAAAAGCTCAGCTTTGTGCATAACGCAACCCTTAATATATGGTGTACTCAAGAGGACGAGGACTACGTTATAGAGCTTGTTAAAAACCGTGCAATCGGATCGGTCTGGGTGCAATGGAGTTGGGTTAAAGGCGATCTTATTCGCAACCGCATTAAACGAATTCGTGATGCCGCCGATTATCCTATTCTCATAATAACCGATGCCGAATCCGGCTTTGACGACCACCGAATAGGATATGCCAACGCTCTCGGCAGAGTGCAAGGTGAGAAATACAGCTATGCTTTCGGCAAAAAACTCGGTGTCGTTGCAAGGGAGATTGGCTATAACGTGGTTTGCAACCCCCTGCTCGACATATCCGCCGGCTCCAACCGTTCGCTCGGCAGTGATATTCACGAAATAGCAAGGCTTAGTAAAGCTCAGGCACGCGGAATGCACGATGCAGGCATTTTAACGGTTGGTAAGCATTATCCGAGCGCTTTAAGAGAAGATGCCGTTGACACTCATTTAGTCGAGGGTCATTGTGGACAAACCGAAGAAGAGCTTTTAGCCACAAGCCTTTATGCTTATAATGAATTGATAAAAGAAAACCTGCTGGACGGGATTATGTCGGGTCATACCGTTATGCAAAAGATTGACCCCACCTGTCCCACAAGTTTTTCTAAAAGGGTTCTTAATATTATACGAGAAAAATGCGGTTTTGAAGGCTTTATAATAACAGATGCCCTTTGTATGATGGGTATTCGCGCAAAATACGGTCCCCTTGATCCTATGGGTATGTGCATTGAAGCAGGAAACGACCTTGCTAATATGTACGACGGCAAAGGTGTTGAAAGACTTCAGAATGCTATGGAAGATTGCTTTGAGCGTGGACTTCTTACCGAAAAAGAGCTTGACCGTGCAGTAAAGAATATTCTTCGCGCTCAACATACACTTATGGAGCTTGATAAGAACAGAGCAACGTCTGTGACCGAAGAAGAGGAATATCTTGCGCAAAACATAGATGCAGACGGTGTTTCTGCTATAGTTGAAGATGGACTTCCCCTCACTATTGACCGTAACGGAAAGCATATGTTCGTTATTGTTGCGAGTAATGAATATTTGGGTGAGAAAAGTCAGGTTGGCGCCGATACCTTTAGCGGAAACTGGCACAGGCCCGACCTTATAGAAAGCAAAATAAAGGAACTTTTCCCAAATTCCAAAACCATTTTAATGCATCAGTATCCCACTCAGACGCAATGCTTACGGGTAATAAACGACACCTTTGGCTACGATAACATTATCTTCATAACCTATTCGGAATTCCTTGCATATACAGGACCCGAATGTTTCACCCGCCGTTTTTTAAATATCATAAATTCAATGCAATATACCAACCGTGTTTCAACGATTATTCATTACGGAAACGCCAAGGTTATGGAAGAACTTCCCCATATATCCAGAAAAATTTTCGGCGGTTGCTCGCAAAAAAGCACCCTTGCCTGTCTTGAAGTTCTTGCAGGAGAACGTGAAGCAAAAGGCAAACTGCCCTATAAGGTAAATTTTAAATAATATAATTGGAGCGCATTATGAAAACAATAAAAGACAAGCAGATTCTTGTTGGAGCCGATTTCGCGGGCTTCCCTCTTAAAGAAGCAGTAGTTGCCCATTTAAAGGCTAAGGGTTGGACCGTTACCGATATGGGTGTGAAAGCCGATTCAAGCCCTGATGATACAGAGCTTATGTTCCACCGTATAGGTCTTAGAGTCGGAGCCGAAATATCGGAAGGTAATTTCGAGAGAGCACTGCTTTTCTGTGGTACAGGTATGGGAATACATATCGCCGCATCAAAATGTCCCCGTGTTCATGCCGGTGTGGTTGAAAGCGTTACCGCCGCAAGAAGAGCAATTACCGGAAACGGTGTTAACGTACTTGCTATGGGCGCTTTCTACGTTGCTCCCGCTATGGGCTGCGATATTGCCGATGCTTTTCTATCTGCCGAGCTTGGCACGGGTTACGAATGGTGGGAGAATTTCTACGAATTCCACAAGCTTGCCGTTGACGAGCTTGACGCCTTTGATTATGAAGAATACAAAAGAAACGGCTTTAAGGTAGAGCATTTGGGCGAATGCCCTATTGAACTTAAGGAAAAGCCGGAGAATAGATATGATACACTCTGCTAAATTTATCGAATTTCCGAATTTTGACAGCAATAACGCGGTTGCTCCTATTTTCAAAAAGCAATTTTCTTTAAAAGAACTACCCCAAAGCGCAACCCTTTCGGTTTGCGCTTTGGGTCTTGGTTACGTTTATCTTAACGGCTCGCCTATAACAAGTGATTTATTTACTGCGCCCGTAAGTGATTACAGTAAAACTCTTTGGTACAACGTATATGAAGTGAAAAGGTTCTTGAAGGTAGGCGAAAACGAACTTTGTGTAATTGTCGGCAACGGCTTTTACGGTTGGGACTATGCCTATGCTGATTTTAAAGGAACTCCTAAACTTCTTTTAGCCCTTTCATTAGACCAAGAAACCATTTTCACCGATGAAAGTTGGTTAGCCGGTATAAGCGACTCCCCAGTAATTTATAATGAACTTCGTTCGGGCGAGACATATGACTGTAGCAGAGGCGAAAATTTCCGTCTTTTTGGAACAAAAGACTATCTTCCCGTAAAATTAAGTGAAAATTCGCCAAAAGGAACACTTCGGGAATGTTTATGTCAGCCAATACGTGAATTCGAGCGTTTTGCTCCCGTGAAGACTTTCATAAATCGTGATGGAAATACCGTTTTGGATTTTGGGCAAAACGTTTCGGGTTATCTTGATATTACTCTTTTGGGCAAAGCGGGTGACGTGATAACTATTAGACACGGCGAGCATATTTTAGAAGACGGCACACTTGACCACCGTGGAATGAATAAGCATCCTTTTCATAGAGGGCACGAATTTCAGACCAATAAAATAATACTTTCGGGAAATGCTGACTCCCCCGTTTTTCGCTTTGCCTATCACGGATTTCGTTATGCAGAAATCGAAGGCGAATGTGAAATAATTAAAATAAATTCGGTTTTTGTTCATCAGGCGGTAGATAAAATATCTACCTTTTATTGCTCTAATGAACTTTTAAACAAAATCAGCAACTGCAGTGATATTTCGGTTTGGTCAAATATGTTCTATTCACTTACCGACTGTCCCACACGCGAAAAATTAGGTTGGGCAAACGACGCAGTAGCTTCGGCAGAACAAATTCTTATGAATTTTGACTCTGCGCCGTTTTTTGAGAAATGGCTTATCGATATTTTCGATTCGGTGACACAAGACGGAAATCTACCGCCCATAATTCCCGCTTGGGGTTGGACAACCGAAAACTATACGGGAGTTTTATGTACGGGAATTATTTTCGAGCTTCCCTTTGCTATGTATCAATCAAACGGCAATAAGGAGTATATTCGTGCAGCTTACCCTTATATGAAGCGTCACCTTGATTGGTTACTATCCAACTTTACAAGTGACGGTCTGATTTCGATTAAACTTGGTGATTGGGGTGGCGGTGACGATTTTGCATCCTTTACACCCGTTAAATTTGTTGACACGGCGCTTACCATTAAATATGCAAAACTAATTACGAAAGTGGAAGAAATTTTAGGCATAATAAATCCCCTTTCACAAGAAATTTACCATAAAATTTACAACCGTTTCTTCTCTCTTTTCTATGATAAGAAAAATGAAAAATGCACTGTAGATACGCAGACGGCAGTTTCAATGATGATTTGTATTAAAAACGACGGAATAAGTGAAGGACTAATCCGTCAACTTACAGAACTGGTCTTTAAAAAAGATAATCATCTTGACTGCGGAATGGTGGGACTGCAATATCTAATTCCCGCCCTTGATATGATAGGCAGAAACGATTTGGTTTATAAAATAATAACCGCTACGGGATACCCCTCTTATTCTCTTTGGATGGAGGACGGCGCAACTACACTTTACGAAGCGTGGAATATGAAACAATCGGCAAACCATCATATGAATTCGTCAGCGGTTTCATGGTTTATGAAAAAACTCGTGGGAATTTCTCAAAAAATCGACACAGTCGGCTATAAAACTCTTGTCATCTCTCCATATTTCCCCGACGAATTAAACTTCTGCGAAGGAAATTTACGCGGAACAGCAACGGCTAAATGGGAGCGAAACGGCAAAGATATCCGCTACGTCCTAACCCATACAAAAGACGTAAATATAGAAATTATAGTCCCCGACGGCTATCTTGTAAACAGCAGTATAAACGACGGAAAATACGAATTGATTTTCACTAAAAAATAAAGGCTTGAGGAAAAATCCTCAAGCCTTTTATGATGATGTTACACTTCATTTTCTTTCATTTGTGCAGTTAAAATCCCGTTATTAACCTCTAATTTACAAACTCTTGCGGTGCGAATATCCTGATATTCTCCCGCTTTGAATTCGCCTATATCCCAGCCGTGATAAAAAGCGTAATATTCACCGTTGTGCTTTATAATGCTGTGATGTCCCGTACCCTCTTCAAATGAGTTTTTAATAATTATCGGATTGAAACCACCGTCTTTTTTGACTTTTTCAAACTCCACTTTGGTAAGGTCGGTTTCATTACTTTTGGCAACGGCATATCCCACGTGATAGGTTTCGTCACTAAAGCAACCGCCGCTATAGGTCAAATACTGATATTCTCCCTCTTTAAACCAGAACGCCCCTTCTATGGTATGCCAGCGAAAATTTTCACTATACTCGGGAGTATAGCGTTCTTCATCAAAATCTGGCACAACTTTTTCAACAGGGTTGTATTCGGGAGTATATGGATCAATCAGTCGATCAACAAAAATTCTCGTTCCGATGCGTTCTCCCTCATAATCGGGAGTTTTTTTATTTTTAGAGAAAAACAAAAACAAACCCGACGCGGTTTCAACAACGTGAGAATCAATAGCAAATTCACGGTAAAGTGTTTTTTCATTAATAAAAGGGCCTAAAGGAGAATCCGATTCTGCCACGTGCATAAATTGGTACCCTTCTTCGTTTGCAAATGAAAGATACATATAATATTTACCATTATACTTTATTACCGATGGTGCCCAATAATCTTTCGCACCGTCAAACCGTGTCGCAATTCCCTCGTAATGCCACTGACCAAGCGGGTCTTTGGCGGTATATACGGGAATGCCGTTTTTTCCAAAAGCATCCGACGGATACAAATAATAAGTATCTTTGTCCTTGAATACAAACGGATCAGCGTGATTTTTGTGCTGAACGTCAAATTTAAGCTTCATGAGATTTCTCCCCTTTTAGATTAACGTTTAGCACACCATCAATATCTAAAAATATGATTTTCATGCCTTCGCCTTTAATAATTATTATATCATAAATAAATCAAGCGTACAATTATATTTATAATATGTAACAAATAGTTTAAATACAATAATATATTTGTACCGAGTTCTTTATGAAGTTCGCGCTGTCTTTTTGCGCTTTCAGGCAAAATGCTAACCGTTACTGCACCTAACTTTACTCCGGCAGTGCTCTCGCTTCGTCCATCACCTATTACAAGTACGTTTTCACCACTTATGTTAAGTTTTTCAACTAAACGTACCTTATAAGCTCTCTATAAATGCAATTAAGAGTTTTTTCTGTTTAGGTGTAAGCTTAGAAAGTGCAACAGACAATTCGTCGTCTCCTTTTTCTACACTAAAAAATTCTTGAATTGAGATATTCATAGCGTCACAGAGCAACTGTAAGTGTCCTACTGTAATATCCGCCTGACCGAGTTCGACTCTACGTAAATGTGTCTGAGACACACCAGCCCTTTCAGCCAAACCGTTTTGTGTTAGCCAACACATATTTCTTAATTCAAGTATTCTTTCACCAACATTCATATTACGACTCCTTAATTAGTCTTATAAGAATAGTTTAGCACAAAATTAGATATAAATTAGTTTTATAAGGTTGACATGTTAGTCTTATCGTGCTATAATAATTAAAAATTAAATTGTCGGGCAAATATTTTTGCCTAATTACTATTTTTTGAAAGGTTGATTAATTTTGGGATTATTTAACAAATTAGAAAGTGCTATAACTAATGCGGCAACAAAAATTTCAAACAATCCATTTAATAATGAAATATTTAAAAAATACTATGAAATAGTTTACGGATTGTTGTTATCTGTTGGAGAAATGAATTACGATGGAATTAAAAGGTATGTTGAATTCAATTTAAATGAACCTTGTACAGAAGAAAAACTTGAAAAGGTTGTTTTTTATTTTACTAAATTTAAACCAATGTATCATAAAAATGGTACATTTCTATATAAACTTTGTTCTAATCAAGATTTGAAATCTCGTGCATCTATTGATAAAGACATTTCTATGAGAACTGCAAACATTTTAATAAAAACCAATGAATCTTTAAGTGAAGTTAAAGCTTATACCTGCACAAGAAAAGAGGCTTATAATATTTGCTATAAAGATCCATGGTCAACGCCGCCGGTGACTATGTCGTCTCCTACATCGTTGCCCGCTATGTCGACGGCAAGGATTGGCTGCGCAAGCACCTGAAGAAACAGAACGGATAAGCAGCCCCGCACCCGCG
>JAFVIF010000079.1 GCA_017474125.1 Clostridia bacterium | reverse complement strand
TTTAATCTCGTGACGGTCATATTCCGAAAAATTCGGGCACTATGACACATTAACACATTTTATACGATGTTATTTTACTATACAAATACCATCATTGTCAATGCCTTATTTCAAAAACATTACAAAAACACACTATTTTCATACGAAAATGCACTATTTACATTCGAAAAAATACAAGCTGACTTTAGTCAGCATATCACTTAACAGACAATAAGACCAACTCCGGTTCGGGAGTTGGTCTTATTTTTCATAAAAACAACTTATTAATACTGATTACCCAAAGTATTTTCGGGATAACGGATTGTAGGAGTACCGTTTGCCTGAGTTTCGGGCCAAGCTGTTACAAGCTGACTGTTAATTGCATCGGTCTGATACAAACGGATATAGTCAATTTTGTGCTCGTAGTAATCCTCGTGCTTATCCTTACTATAGGTATAACCGTAGTTAGCAGAACCCATAGCGCAGGAAGAGATAAGGTAATTCATAAGACAGTGAACCGAAACAGAATCGTGGTTCTTAAAGTAATATCTCATAAATATCTTACCGTCGAAAGCGAATTTAAAGCACTCATCATCCCAATAGAAGGAATACATATGGAAATCGTCGGGAAGAAGGTCACCATACTTAGCCTGATCGTAAATAAGGTAAGCGCTGTTCTCGCCGCCCTTCTTGTAAAGAGCGTTACCGCCGAGACCCGTATGTCCGTTGGTACCTGTATTTTTGGTACCGTCAGCGTTATAAGCCGACCACCACCAGTGAATGGTGGAGCCGTATTCGTGAGGACGGCTGTAGTTTTCGAGAATATCAATCTCGGTCATACAATATCTGTCCTGAGCCTGACCGCCGAAGCGCTTCTGCCAATTTTTGTCGGAAGTAGCCGCACCATTAGCCCAATAAGTAGTATATGCGGGATCGGGAGCTAACTTACTGTAAATATCCATAACGCCGTACTTGAAGGTCATGGTCCAGTAGGTGGAAATCTGAGAGGTAATAAAGTCTTTATCATTTACACGCTTTGTACCGCAAACCATATAACCGTCAGCCTGATGAATAAGGTTTTTCTTTTCACTGCCTTCGTACTTAGATTCACCGCGCACGTTAACCTGATAGAAGTTACCACCCAAAGCAGAGGTGTTGACAGTATCCTTACCGGTACGGTAGTCACTCCATTTATTAAGGTCAATGGTGGAGCTATCGAACTCGTCGCTCCAGTTAAGGGTATACACACCCTCTTCATTTGCATCATATTTGCCGTTAATTGTGTGGCCGTCTGCCCAATTAAAGGGAGTTTTTGTTTCCTTACTCTTTAGGAGTTCATCGTAGAAAGCCTTAACTGCGCGCCATGTTGCAAGGTCGCTGCCGCCTTTGATTACAAGCTTTTTGCCTATAACCTTAATAACGTAGTTGTCACCTTCAACAATAACGCCTTTGCTTGCGGGTCGGTCGCAATCGCCTACAAGTACTTCATACTCAGCTTCGGCATCCATATCCTCAGCATCAAAGGTAGCATAGGCGTTTTTATCGTAGAATTCAAGAATTTCGTCTACTGCAAGACCGTGAAGCATAGAGGTTTTACGGGGGAGAACAAAGGTGAATTTGCTGATATTTTCCCCTGCAATGGTAGAGTCAACACTGTTGCCTTCGGGAGCGTAAATAAATTCATAGCCCTTATAAAGCTGTTTAAAGTCGTCAATGCTTCCGCAATAGTTTAAAACAAACCAATCGGCGGCAACCTTAACCATTTTGGGGTTAACAGCCTGAATACAAATTTTATCGCCGATTACTGCAACGATAAAGTCGGAAGCGTTGTTAAGACGGTTATTAATAAGCTTATCTTTCGCTTCCTGCGATTCAACTCGTTTAGTGTCACCAACAAGAATTTCGTAGTTGCCTTCAAAATCGTCGTAGGCGGTATCAAAAGCAATTTTAACCTTACATCCGAAATTCTCCTTCATGCTTATACGAATTTGCTTAGCGGCATCTTCAACTTCCTGAAATTCCTTACCGAAAGCGCGGACAACGCTATATGCAAACTCGCCTTCGTCGTTAACCTTAACGGAAACTGCAGAGCCGGTACAGGCGGCAAGGGAAGCCACCATAACTACCGCTAAAACAAGACAAAGTATTCTTTTAATGTTCATTATTGTCGGCCTCCTCTCTTATGCCTTTTTCTTCTTTTTTACAACAACCAATGCAGTTACTCCCGCACCGATTACAATTACTGCCGCAGCGGCAATAATAACTATAAGCCAATTAAAGGAGCCGCCATTACCCTTGTTGGGGTCAATAATGGTGGAAACGTCAATGGCGTAACGGTCAACGTCGATAACATTACCGTTTTCGTCACGCTTATTGGCTACGTATTCAACGAATTCCTTAGGTTCGGACAAGGGAGTATTTTCATCAACAAGCTTAAACTTAATGTCGTCGATAAAGAGCTCGCAATAGCCGGGGGTTTGGATAACTGCAAAGCCTTCTACCGAGTTAAAGGTGTAGGAAACGTCTACCCATTCCCCTTCCTTAAGCTCGCTTATGAGAGCAACGGGGTAATAATCACCTGTAGTAGTCCAAGCGTATTCGAAGCTTCTGCCCGACGCAATCTTAACTGCGCCGTCGGTATGGAAGTGCTTGCCAAGCTTAATCTTCATAGAAACGGTGTAGCGCTCGCCCTCGGCAATTTGCTTGCCAAGAGTAAGAATTACAGAGTTCTCCTTATACATAGAAGTACCTTTTCTGTGGAGAGAATATCTTCCGCTTGTTACGTTATCCTTAGAATTGCCTTCCTTTTCACTATCGTATACTTCGTAGTCGAAGTCGTGAATAGTATAGCCCACGCGGCCGCCGTAGGCCTTTTCATAGAAGCCTGTGTCAAAGTTTTCGGTTACCTCGTAATCAAGGAAACGAGCAAATATAGTTTCAGATTTTTCACCGAATACCATTTTATCTCTGGTTACTTCGGTATAGGTGCCGTCAACAGCCTTAATAAAGTAGCCCTTGAAGTACATACCTTCTTTGGTAAGCTTTTCGGGAATCTTTGAAGCGAAGCTTTGGCCGGGCTTACCAACAACGTAATCGGGGCAACCCTTTACGCCTTCGGTGAAGAAGGCAACTGCAACCTGTCCCTTAGGAAGCTTGGTAACAGCAATATCGTCAAAGTCAATTTCCCAACCGGGGCCGCCGCCAACGTTAAGATAAAGGTCTTGACAGTAGTGTGCTCCAATATCCTCAAGCTTCATAGCGTCAAGCACGAAGGTTTTTTTAGCCCACTTACCCTTTGTGCCCTTAGCATCGTTAGCGGTAATCATAACGGTAGGAGTAAGCTTGGTTTTACCGCTGTTGGAGCCTATAAAGTAGTTGCCGGCATCACTTGTTAAGAAATAAAGATTAAGACCGGTATCGGTATACTTATTAACGCGATAGTTAAGGGTTAAAATGTAGGTATAGCCCCTATCAATCTTAAAGTATTCGCCTCCGTCCTCAAAGGAGAAGAAGGACCACTTAAGGTTTTCGTCACGGTTGCCGTAGCGCATACCGTATTTACCGGTTTTAGCAGCAGCTTCGGTAACAACACCGCCTTCAAAGTCCCAGTTGCCGTCACCCGCCTTACGGGTGTAGTTTTCAAAGGAGTAAACTACAGTGGCGGATTTAACCCACTTAGCATAAGCGGTGTGGAAGGTATCTGCGGCAAGTTCGGTAATATTAAACTTGGTTTCACACTCGGGCTCGTTATACCAGCCTTTAAAGTCATAACCGACACGAATGGGATTCTTGGCAGGTAAGGTTACCTTAGTACCGGCTTCGCCTGTTACAAAATAAGGCTCAGCACTGCACTGTGTATCAAAGTATACGTAAGGGGTTTCGATTTTTTCAACTAAAACGTTATCTACGTAGGCTTCAATTTTATCGCCCGCGTTGTAAATGTTTGCGACGTATCTGAGATAAAGGTCGGAGCCTACTCTCCAGCCGTCAGCAGATTTAACGTTAGCCTTAATAAAGTATTCGGCAGTTTTCCAACCATTGGTACCGCCCTTCTTTAAATCGGTTGTGGTATGGGCGTAGGAATGGGTAATGTCTGACCACCAAAGATTAGCACTGCTTGCTGAAGTTACGCGGATTACTGCATCGCTCGACTGAATAGAGGTGCTCTTATAGTCAAATCTGATTCTGTAAACAGCGCCATCCTGAATATCGGCGGCAATCTTAAATGCCTGAGTTGAACCAAGGCCTGTAGTGTTATCTTCCTTACGGTTAACGTAAAACTTTATAGCGTAATCATCACCGTTACCTACGCCCTTCGAATTAACAACTGTCATGTTGGGGTCTTTTTGCTTGTCAAACTCGTAAGGATAATCCTTAAAGCTCATTGCATAAGGTCCCCATTTAGCGTAAATGGTGAAGTTTTCGTTAGGATAGGTTTCGTCGGTAAAGGGAACGGTAAATTCGGCATCCTTATACCAGCCGCGGAACTCAGCGCCCTCGGGATGGGTATATGTAGGAAGGTTTACCTTGGCGCCCTTTTCCACGGGGATATTATAAATTCCTTCGTCAACACCGTTATTAACCGCCATAATAACGTCATTAGGACCAAGAGCGGATATAACCTTTACGTCATCGAAATAAACAATGGTGTCTTTATGTTCGGTAAGAGCTATGCCAAGATACAGGTGATGTGTATCGGCGCCCATTTCGGTTTTGAAGGTATAGGAATATTCCTGCCAATCGCCGGGCGTAAGACTTACCTTTGCGGGAGCACTATACGTCTTACGACTTGCCCAGGAGTTACCGCCTGCGGCAGAAATAGTGTAGAACTGTACCTTTTGGTCACCCTTTTCAACCTTATACTTAAAGGAAATGGTATAGTACTCGTTGTTCTTAATACCTGTACCGATATCAAAAAGGTTATCGTATGCCGAATAACGGGAATGCTCGTAGGAATCGGGGTTAAGAATATTTTTACCGTTCTTTTTGGAAACGTCCTTATCAAAGGCAGGATCGGTATTCCAGTCGAACTTAATGGCGTACTTGCCTTCGTATACCACGTCGCTCTGCTTAGACAGAGTGGTATAGAACTTAAGGTAGTTAGAATAGTAAACTGCGGTATAGTCGTCGCTGGTATCGTCGGCAGTACCGTTGTTTTTAACATATTCAGCTGCTACCTTTGCATCGTGGGTGTATTCTTCAAAGCCCTGATTAAAGCCGGTACGGGCTACCCAAGAAGCATAAAGCTTGGTTTCGCCGCGCTTAAACACGGGGTTTTCGGCAGGAAGGGTAAATGCCTCGTCATAGTACCAACCAAGGAAATCGGCACCCATAGGATGAGTAAGGGTGGGAAGCTCAATTTTTGCGCCTATTTCGCCCTTAACCGCAACGGTGGTATTGTTAA
Source organism: Clostridia bacterium (assembly GCA_017474125.1). Classification (GTDB taxonomy): domain Bacteria; phylum Bacillota; class Clostridia; order Oscillospirales; family Acutalibacteraceae; genus SIG607. The sequence goes on along the minus strand of JAFVIF010000079.1, from coordinate 1,969 downwards.
TACCGTCGTTAATGGTTGCAAAGCTTTCATAGGGCTGAGCAAAGGCTTCAACCTCGATATTATCAAAATAAACTATGGTTTCAACGTTCTGGGTATTGGTGATACATAAGAACATCTGCTTATGAGGGTCTTTGTAAGCGGGGGTAAACTGGAAGGAAACCTCGTGCCAAGCTCCGTCGGTTTCAAGGGTAAAGTTCTGAGGACCTGCATAGGTTACCATACCGCCCCAGGCATTACCGTTTGCGCCCGAAATAGCGCGGAAGCCAACGGGGGCAGATGCCTTTTCGGCAAGGTATTTAAAGGTTAATACGTAAACCGTACCGTTTTCAAGACCGTTACCTATATTAAAGTAGTTGTCTACAGAGGTTACTCGGCTGGTGTCGTAGTAATGCTCATTATTTTTATCGTCGATAGCAACGGGATTCCAATGATACTTTATAGCATAGCCGCTGTTATCGTAGGTAACTTCACTCTGCTTAGACATGGTAGCAGCGAAGTCGAGACGGTTAGACTTATATGCCTGACCGTTATCGTCCACCTTAACGGTGTACTTATCATTTGTGTAGTTTTCAAAATCCTGAGTAAAGCCGGGGATTAAGCCTTTAAAGTAGGCATAAAGAGTTTGGTTAGCGTAGCCGAATTTACCGGAAGTATGTTCTTTCGTGTAAGCTTCATCGGTATACCAACCTACAAACCAAGAAGTATTTTCAGGATTAACGGGATCGGCAGGATAGTCAAATGCTTCGCCTGCGTTACCGGTAATGGTTTTCTCGGTTTTGTTAAGGGTATCTTTAAAAGTGATAGATACGGGAGCAGACCAACGGGTATAGATAGTCTGAGTTTCGGTAGTGAACTTAAGCTCATCGATTTTCTCGGTACGCTCAAAATCAGAATACCAGCCCTCAAACTTATGCTCAGCGCTCTGAGCTCTGTTTGATACGTCGGGAAGAGCAGCTACGGTACCTGCTTTACCCACTGCAAGTTCTTCGATACCCGAATAAGTATCAACGTAGTAAATTATACCGCTGTCTGCACCAACCTTAATTACCGAAACGTCGTCAATTTCGGAATTTAATCCGTGGAACTTAGCACCCCAGAAAGCAAGTACGGGGTCAGCCTCGAACTTTTCGGGGGTATTGATAATGTAGCGAACGTCAATCCAATCTTCACCGTAAGGATAATCGGTACCATTACCGTTACTATCATAAACAGTAAATTTATCAGTAGCGATTACAGACTCAAATACTTTGATTTTGAAATCATCCTTCATACCGTTTACGTAGTTCGCACCGGAACCGCTGGCATTCGGATTATAAGTAGCGTTATAACCTAAAAACAATCTTGAAGTAGCTGTATCAGAGCTTGCGGGAAGTTTAACGGCAGGGCTGATTACTCTAAGCTTAAAGGAAACGATATACTTAGTAGAAGGCTCAAGCTTACAGAAGCCGTATGAATCGTCACTAAGCTTAGTATGTAAGCGGTAACCGCCTGAGGTACCCCAAGACTGATTGCTTGCATTTTTATATAATTGCAATACAGAATTGGTTACTTTTCCGTCGTCATCGGTATATTTTTTGACCGTTGGTCCCCAACCAAAATAACCGATACCATTGGTTTCGGCTTCGGTTTTGTTGACACCTTCGTCGGTTTCCGTGTTTTCAAAATCGAAAACGTAGGGAACGTCGTCAACAAAGGGTACCGAATTAACGGTAGCCGCGCTTGCGCTAAAGCTGAGCGGGACGTACAACGCACTTAAAATAAGCATAAAAGCGCAGATTATTCCCAACGCTTTATAGGGCAAGCCTATTCTTTTTGTTTTTTGCATAGTAATTCTCCTTATTTTAATCTCGTGACGGTCATATTCCGAAAAATTCGGGCACTATGACACATTAACACATTTTATACGATGTTATTTTACTATACAAATACCATCATTGTCAATGCCTTATTTCAAAAACATTACAAAAAC
>JAFVIF010000078.1 GCA_017474125.1 Clostridia bacterium | reverse complement strand
GTTTTTGTAATGTTTTTGAAATAAGGCATTGACAATGATGGTATTTGTATAGTAAAATAACATCGTATAAAATGTGTTAATGTGTCATAGTGCCCGAATTTTTCGGAATATGACCGTCACGAGATTAAAATAAGGAGAATTGCTATGCAAAAAAACAACAAAACGCACAGTATTTGCAAGGGCATAGGGCTTATTTGCGCTATAGTTCTGCTTGTTTGCGCTCTCTACGTTCCCGTAGCCTTCGGCGCAAGCGCACTAACTCCCGTTCCCATCGTTGACGACACACCCGTTGTGTTCGACTTCGAAGACGTTGCCAACAGCACGGAAAACACCGCCGCTAAGGATAACGACGGTATCGCTTATTCCGGCTGGGGCCCCGGTGTGGTTACACTTACCGACGCTGAAGGAAATAAAAACAACGTGCTTCAGTCGCACAAGTATACTACCGAACAGTACTGGGGTACTACGGGTGGTTACCGCTTGAACAAAAGGCTTGAGGACGGCACTATCGGAGTATATGAGCTTGCTCCCTCTTCTAAATACGTAGTTACCTTTAAACTACGTGTTGTTTCGCCTGCCGTTTCTTTGCCCAGCAGTAGCGCTTCGGCAAAGTCGACCCTTTCTATTGGTTATAACTGCAGTTATGATCCTAACCTTAGCGGTCAGGGCGGTAACTACGTTAATAAAATAGGTAAATCTATTCCCGTTGTAGAATCTATTATTGATTCCGACGTATTTACCCTTTTCGATAACGACGGAAAGCCTACTACATATCCTTACAGTGAGGAATGGATTAACGTTCGTTACTTTATTGATACTCCCGCAGAGTTTACTGCTGACCCTGTTCTTGCCTTCTGGACACAAAAGTACCACGGCTTTAAGGCTGAAATTGATGACCTTACCGTTACCAAAGTCGGCGCAGAAAGTGGTATGGTATTCCTTGTTGATGAATATTCCGGCAAGGAAGAGCTTGTTTTCGGCAAAATCGGTACAGAGCTTATTTTGCCTGACATTGCTGACAGAGCACAGTCTGCCGACCACGCTTTTGAAGGCTGGTATACCGATAAAGACCGTACTCAAAAGGCAGAAAAGGTTTCCTTTGCTGCAGATGTTCAGTATATTTATTCCCGTTGGAAGGCTCCCGTTTCCATTACCTTTAAGGATAATCTTAACGGAACCGAAAAAACCATAACCGGCTCTGCAGGTGAAAAGTTCAATTATCCTGCTGACCCTGTTAACTCTTCCAATACCTCTTGGTTTATGGGCTGGTTTACTGACGAAGGCTTTACTAACGAGCACAAATCCGGTAAATTCGGTTATGCTAACCAAACCCTTTATGCTTACTTTAAGGGCAGAATCCCCGGAATTAACGAAGATTTTGAAAACTACACCACCGACGCTTACAAGGTTGAGTACACTGCCGAGGGTCAGGCTTATAAGTCTAACCGTCTTATCTTCGGTGCTACCCTTAAAAAGCAGAATGAGGTTGCTTACGGAAATAAAGGCTATGCCGTTAAGTTCCATTGGAACCCCACTCCTATAAATGATAAGAATAACGAGCATTACTACGACGTAACCCGTTACACCGCTAAGGATAACTACTTCCAGCTCGGCAACGTTTTGGAAAACAATACTCCTTACGTTGTAAGCTTTAAGTATAAAGCTGAAAAGGTTAACGCTCCCGTTAACTTCTATATGCTTTCTTCCATAAGTAATAACGCTTGGGGTGCAGCCCGTGTTGAATACGTAGGTATTAAAGACTTTGCAATTAAGCAGAGTGACGAATGGCAGGAGATATCCTTCAACTTCACACCTGCATACAAGTCCAACGGTAACTACGTATACTTAGGTGTTTCTCTTACCCAAAACGAAGAAACCATAATCTACTTCGACGACGTTAAGATTGAAGCCTTTGCTCAGCCTTACGAAAGCGTTGCTACCGTTTATAACGGTATTGATAAAGAACCGATTAGCCTTAAGGGTGAACGCGGAGAAATAATTCCTATTCCCGAGCTTAACCATCCTATGGATGCAGACTTTAAGGGCTGGTTCTACGATTCCGAATTTACTAGTATTGCTCCCGAGGTTCCCGTTTACACACGTGGCAGTATTAAGCTTTACGCAAAGTGGCTCGGCTATTCCGGCTTTAATCAGGATTTTGAAAACTATACAAAGAGCGACAAAAATCCTGCAAAGTACACCAAGAATAACGGAACTCCGGACGATAAAAGTGATGATTACACCGTAACTTATTATTCCAACTACCTTGAGTTCTATACAACAATGTCCAAACAAAGTGACGTTGTTTACGGCGGTGACCATGCCATTAAGTTCCATTGGAATACCGATCCTGCTTACAATAAGGACGTTTCCTCGGCAACCGCCAAGAATGCGCAGAACCCTGACGCCTACGAACAGAGCCGTTATTCAGCAGATGATAACTACTTTAACGTAGGTAAGGGCCTTGAAAACAACCAGATTTACACCGTTTCCTTTAAGTATAAGGTAGAAAAGGGTGCTCAGGACGTTAAGTTCTATGCAATTACCGGTGTTGACAATAACGCTTGGGGTAACAGAGTTATATATTCGGCTCCCGAAAACGTAACCCTTAAGCCCGGTGACTGGAAGGAATACTCCTTTGAAATTACCACCAATATGAAGAGCGCCAATGACAGCTTCTTCTTAGGTGTTAAGCTCACCGAAAACGAAGACGTTATTATGTACTTCGATGACGTTAAGGTTAAGTCGGTTCCCAACTCCGAGCAGGTTGTAATGCTTGTATACACCGGTTATTCCAATACTCCCGAAAAAGTTATTGCTACTAAGGGCGGCGAAATGAAGCTTCCCACCCTTAACCATCCCGATAACGCTCCCTTCCTCGGTTGGTTTGAAGACCAGGCGTTTACAAAGCCCTTCACTGCAGAGGTATTCCCCAATACTAACTTTAAGGTTTACGCTAAATGGGGCCCCTATGCTATGTCATTTGGTAAGTACCCCTATGAGGGTCATCCTTATTCCGACCCCTTCATTAACCGTGAAACCGCAAAGAATTTAGGTAACGGTGACGACCACGCTATGCATTGGAAGCTAAAGCGTGTTACCGAAAACACCACAGGCGTTGGTACCAGCCAGTGCTTCCTTATTTACAGCGGTATTGAAAACGGCAAGGTTTACAGAGTTAAATACGACTATAAGATAAATTCTGCCACACTTAACGGTAAAATTTGTGTGCGCGGTTACGACTCTGCCAATATCTGGTGGAGCGGCGTAATGGTTAATTACGACAACAATCCCGTTACCAAGGGCGATAAAACCGGCTGGGAAACAAGAGAGATTTACCTTAATGCCGACGTACGCGAAGCGGGCGGTTATCAGAAGTCTGACGACTTATTTATCCGTTTTGACTTCTCAGGCACAAGTGCCGCAGGCGTTAATATGGATATCCTTATCGATAACGTACTCGTTGAGGTTGTAGAAGCTCCTTACGTTTACTTCGACGGCCAGAACGGTCAGCAGGGCACAATGCTTCGCGGTGAAGCGGGTGAAGAAATAAAACTCCCCAAGAACCCCGAAAAAATCGGCTTTAAGTTTGACGGTTGGTATGCTGACAAAGAATGTACCGTAAAATTCGACCTTAAAACCTTTGCTGCCGATACTGCCGCTACCGCTTATGCAAAATGGACTGAATCCAACAGCGCTACCTATTCCTTTGAAAATTATACCGAGGTTGAAGGCTCCGGCTGGCACTTCAGAAACGGTAAGGTTGTAAAGGACAAAGTAAGAAGCGGTAAGCACTCTATGTACTTCGGCAACCGTACCGGTGAAACCGTCAGCGACCGTTCGGTATTCATTGTTGAAGATTCCGGCTTAGACTACCAGCTTGAAAAGAGCCGCCAATACGTAATTACTATGTACTATTACGTTAAGAAGTATGGTGACACTCCTCTTAGTATTAACTGGCAGGCTTCTTCCTATGATAACATTTACGTAAGCCTTAATGCTAAAAACGGCGGCGTTGGTGTAACCCAGCCCATTACCAAAGCTGAAGCGGCGGCAAACAAGGGTAAATGGGTTAAAAAGACCTTTGCTATTGATACCACCGTTCTTACCGAAAAGGGCGCAGACCATAAGCAGCTTTTCTGTATACTTACAGGTGGTCTTGACTGGGAAATCTACTTTGACGACGTTACTGTTACCAAGGTTCCCAAGGGTAAGAGCGTTGTAGCCTTTGATACTATGGGTGTTAAGGGCTGTCCCGACTACATCATCGGTAACGTTGGCACCGATTACTCCGCTAAGGTTCCCGAAACCATGAAGCTGGGTGAAATGTACTTCAAGGGCTACTCTATTATGACTGCCGACGGCGCTTGGCTTACTAAAGAACGCAGAGAAATGAAGCTGGGCGACAAAGCAGAGGTTGTATTCGGACGTTTCTTTGATAGATACGTTATTGAAAATTTCGACGGCGACTATTACAATAAAGCCTATGGCTCAGGCGCAGGCTATACTATCCACGACTTCGACTACGAGGTATACGATAGCGAAAAGGAAGGCAATTCTAAGGATAACGTGACAAGCGGAAGATATTCCTTCCACAGAAAAGGTAACTCAATGTTTAAGGAAAACGCTTGTATTCTTACCTTGGGTACCCAAATTGCCGAAGGTGAGCGTTACAGAGTTTCTATGAAGGTTAAGCTTGGTAAGCACTTCCATACCGACGGTGCAATTAAAATTGTTTCGGGTAGAAGCTATGAATACGCTTGGACTACCACAGGTGACTACTATGCAGTTGCTCCTATCGCTACCCTTAAGGAAGGCGAATGGATGGAGGTTTCCTACGTATTCAACTCTGTAGAAGCCTTTGCCGTTCTTCAGACTCCCGGCTACGTGGAACTCTTTATAGACGATATTAAATTTGAAATCGTTGACAAATCGGTAGCGCTGTCCGAGCCTCCCGTTTACACCGAATACGTTGGTGCAGAGCGCGATAAGGACGGTAACCTTTTAAGAACCGACAGAACTGCTGTTGACGTTTCTACCATTATTGATGACAGCCTTAGTGCAGGCGGCTCCTTTAACTGGCTTATAGTTATTATTGCCGCTGCCGCCGTTTTAGTAATCGGCGCGGGCGTTGCCACATTCATCATCATCAAAAAGAAAAAGGCATAAGAAAGGAGGCCGACAATAATGAAAATTAAAAGAATACTTTGTCTTGTTTTAGCAGTAATTATGGTGGCTTCCCTTGCTGCCTGTGCAGGCTCCTCTGTTCCCTCCGGAATTAATGAGGAGGGCGAATTCGCTTTCACCGTTGTTCGTAGCTCGAGCAAATCGGTTCTGCAGGCAGAGGATGCCGCAAAGCTTATCCGTATAACCCTTAAAGAGAATTTTGACTGCAAGGTTAAAATTACCTTCGACACCACCTACGAGGATTTTGAAGGCAACTACGAAATCCTTGTTGGTGATACCAACCGTGAAGAATCTGCAGAAGCTAAGGAAAAGCTTATTAATAACCGTCTTAACAACGCTTCCGACTTTATCGTTGCGGTTATCGGCGATAAGATTTGTATTAACGCAGTTAACCCCGAAATGATGCCTATTGCTACCGATTGGTTCCTTTTAAACTTCGGCGGAAGTCTTGAGGACTGGTCAAAGCTTAAAAAGGGCTACGAGTTCATTTACGCTCCCGAAGGCAGCGAGCTTGGCGCCACTATAGCGGGTAAAAACATAAGCGAATTCGATTTCGTTCTTCCCAGAAAAACCTCTATGCTTCATGGCCTTGCCGTTGATGAGATTATGGAGTATTACGATGCTCACGACTACGCTATGACCTGCTTTGAGGATATGGATGCCGAAACCGAGTACGAAATTCTCGTTGGCGACTGCGACCGTCCCGCAAGCAAAGGCGTTACCGTTGAGGGCGACAACTACGTTATTAAGGTAGTTGGCAAAAAGCTTGTAGTTAAGGGTGGTACACATCTTGCTACCTGGCGCGCAGCTAAGGCTCTCTTTGATGAAATTAAAAAGACCGAGGGTAGCGAAACTCCCTTTAACTGGGCCGACGGCCACACCATTAACGGCAAATATGATGCAAATGAAGAGGGTGTGTATACCCTTAACTGGAACGACGAGTTCGATAGCTCCACCATTGACCTTAATAAATGGAGTGACTACCGTACCGAATCCCAGGGCACAACTGTTTCTGCTTTGGGCGGCACCTTCTATAAGGTAAACGTTCGCGGCGAATCTGCTTATGAGGGCAGCGAAAAGAAAGGTCTTATTTATCAGGCTGACGGTGAGATGGTTTGCGGTACCAAGCGCATTGGTAACGACTTTATAACCTCTCAGATTTCCACCTACTGGACTATGACCTTTAAGTACGGTATTATGGATATCTACAGTAAATTAGCTCCCGACCCTGCTTATACTACCTATTGGGCAAACGGCTCTACTACCGGTAGCGAAGATTTCCAGAAGCGTTTTGGCGGTAAGGCTCAGGACAGAGTTTGTATGACCGAAATCGATATTCTGGAAAACTACAGCCGTCCTCACGAATACGGCTCCACCATTCACTGGTGGTGGTCTGCTAAGAATGCTGACGGCAGTACAAACGCCGCTAACCCCAACGGTCACACAGGTCTTGGCGGTAACGCTCTTTACAAGAAGGGCGGCCCCAACAGTGCTTATCTTATTTATGATCAGGAAAAGTACGGCGATCTTCTCCCCGACGATTACCATATGTACTCCTTCTACTGGGATGATAAGTGCATTAAGTTTGCTTTCGACGGTAAGGTATTTATGAGATACTACTATACCAACCATGATTCCGTTTCGGTACATTGCCTTATGAACTACCTTATTTCCTCTTGTGCTATGGGCTCTGCCAACTACGGCTACACCTATGACAAGGACAGTCACGGCAACTACTACGAGCACAGACTCGATTACGTTCGTCTCTATCAGACCGATGCAATTAACAGTCAGATGATTACTGCTTGGCCTGAAACTCAGGAGAACGGTACTTCTGTAATCCGTTATCCCGAAAATACTTTGGGTAATGAGTATTAATAAGTTGTTTTTATGAAAAATAAGCCACTTTCTTGTAGCACCCTCCGTAAGGAGGGTGCTACAGTTATATTCGCTTATCGGCGAGTTATATTGCTACGCAGTTATATTTGGGCTACGCCCAAGTTATATTCGCTTCGCGAGTTTTGAAGGCGAATATAATATCACTGAAACTGCAAGTTTCAATATCACTCTTTAGAAATATCTCGCCTTTGGCGAGGTATTCTAAAGAATATCACTGTGAGACCTGTCTCACAATATCACTTAATATTCTTATTTTTGAGATAGGTTAATTTTTAAAGTATGTAACCCACTATGGCACTTATCTGTAGAAAGTGTCAATTTTTATATAAAAAACAAAGAGAGACACTTCGTAAAGAAGTGTCTCTCTTTTTGAAAGTGGCTTATTTATTTTTATAACATATAATTCACAGGGATTTTTTAATTCTTTGAATATAATTAGACACTTTCACTATTTATCATAGACATATATTGCTAAGTGTAGTCATAAGGTAGAACAATTTTTATCCATTTGTTGACTTTGGAATAAAGCTTGGTGTAAAATATGTATGTATATAGTGCGGAAGTGTCTTAGGTTGCCGTTCAGACCTTTCCGCTTTCTGCCCACAAACTGTGATAAGGAGAATTGATATGCAAAAGAGACGTGAGAAAACAGCTTTTAAGGCTATAGGGCTTATTTGCGTAATTGCCTTGCTTTTTGGCGCACTTTATGTTCCAATGAGCTTTGGTGTAAATGCGGCAGAAGCTCTTCCTGTTGTCGAAAATGAAACTACCGTTTTCGGCTTTGAAGATTCAATTCCTACCTCTGCAGGTGCTGAAAACAAAGCTGAGTTCGAAGCAAACGGTGTAGGTTACTTTGGTTGGGGAGCTACTATCGGTAACGCTGCCGATGATTCCTCCAATAAGGTGTACACTGCCTACCGTGCCGGTAAAGAAGGCTGGTTTACTTTTGGCACATACCGTCTTAATAAGCTTGAAGACGGCAAGTATAAGGTTTATAATCTTGAGCCCGCTACCACCTATCTTGTAACTATGAAGGTGCGTGTTACGGCTGCTCCTGTGTTTACCGATGACTCTAAAACCGAATACGAATGCTACATGAGCCTTGGCTACGGCGCAAAGAAGACAGGCACCGATACTAACTACTCTAACGGTTTAGAGAAGAAATTAGTTGAAAAATTTGTTTCCACTAAGGCAGGCAGCGGTGCATACACCTTAAAGTCTGACGCAGGTAATAAGTCTCTTTCTTGCGGTAACGATTGGCAAGAGGTTGTTTATAAATTTACTACCCCTGCCGAATTAGGGAACGTTGACCGCGCTTTGGCTGTTTATGCTCATACCAGAGGCGGCTTCTGTGCCGACATTGACGACATTGCCGTTACTAAGCTCAGCGCAGATACAGGTGTCGTTATCCTTAATGATGAATATTCCTCAAAATCAGACGTAAAAATGGGCAAAATCGGTTCTGAGCTTTCTCTTCCCGATATAAGTGACCGTGCTCAGCAGGCAGACCATCGGTTTGACGGCTGGTATAAGGACGCTGCACGTACCGAAAAAATTGACAAGCTTGCCTTTACAAAAGACCTTCAATTAGCATATACTGCTTGGAAGGCTCCCGTTACCATCACCTTTGTTGATAAGCTCAACGGTACCGAAAAGGTTATTTCCGGTGTAGCAGGCGACAGCTTTGATTATCCCGCCGACCCCGTTGACCCAAGCGATAAAAGCTGGTTTATGGGCTGGTATACCGGTGAAGCCTATACCGAGGAGCATACCTCGGGTAAATTCGGCTATGCAAGTATTAACCTTTACGCTTATTTCAAAGGCGAAGTACCGGGCTTAACACAGGATTTTGAAGAATACCCCTACGGTAAAAAAGAGGTACATACCGTTACCGATGCCGCTACCGGCGTAGCTCACAAAAGATATAAGGATTATCTTGCTTTTTGCAACACTATGACCCTTCAAGGTGACGTAACGGCATCCGCTGACAGCAAAAAGGCTGTTAAATTTGTTTGGGACAGCACAAAGGAAAAAGATTTAGTAAAGGGCATTGGCACAGACGACCCCGATGCTTATAATGCCGCTACACGTTATTATGAACATGATAACGTTATTTGGCTTGGCAAGGGTATTGAAGACAATCAGGCTTATAACGTTACCTTTAAGGTAAAGGTTGAAAAGGCTGAAACCGACCTTGAGTTCTATCTTCTTTCAGCCGCTCAGAGTAACTGTTGGGCTAATTATGTTCGTTATCAGCCGGGTTATAACACCTATAAAGTAAGCGACGAATGGCAGACCGTTACCTTCCGTTTTAACACCAAGTTTAAAAACGAAACCGCTATATATATGTACTTAGGCGTACGTATGAAGGAAAACAAGGACGTTGTTCTTTATATAGACGACCTTGAAATTGAAGCTGTTACACAGCCCTACGAATCTATTCTTTTTGTAAATAACGGCTATAATGATGAGGTTATTTCCATTATAGGCAAATGTGGTGAACCCCTTGACCTTCCTGCTCTTACTCACCCCGGTGAAGCGCCCTTTGAAGGTTGGTTTACAGATGTTGCTTGTACCGAAAAGCTCACCGTTACCACATACCAGCGCAAAAACTTAACCGTTTATGCAAAATGGGGCATCGCTACCATTAAGTTCAGAAACGACTATCCCTTTAATACCACCAACACTAATAGCTTTGGTAGGCTTTTCACTATTGTTAATGAAAAGGGAATAGGCAAAGACGACGATTACGCTATTCGCTGGAGCTTTGTGGGTAAAGAGCCTTATAAGGAAGGCGTTCTCTGGGCTACCAGAGGAAGTCAGTTTGACAGCGTATTTCCCGTTGCTAAAAATCTGAAGGACGGCGCTTTATACCGTATTACCTACGATTATATGGCTACCTCTAAGACCAACGTAAAGGTTAGTATAACCCCCGCCTCCTGCGGTGAACAGAACATTTGGTGGAATAACGTTCGTTACGTTTATAATAACGCCGCCGTTACCGTTCCCGAAGGCGGTTGCGGATGGCAGTCTGCTGAGGTTTATATTTCCGCAAACGTGCTGAAAACCGATAGCTTAACAGGCGATGCGCTCTTCTTGCTTTTTAGAACCGCAAATAATGACGAAAAGAACGTTGCCGACGTCAGAATCGATAATATAAGGGTAGAAGAAGTTACTGCTCCCTACGTTTTCTTTGACAGTCAGAACGGCGATGACGTTTATTTGCGCCGTGGCGAAGAGGGCGATAAAATAGAATATCCCGCTAATCCTAAGCGTTTCGGACACACCTTTAAGGGCTGGTATACCGACAGAGAATGTACCGAAAAGTTTACTCTTGATACCTTTACCGCAGATACCGCCGTAACTGCTTACGCAGGCTGGTCTGCCGCAAGTGAGATTACCTATTCCTTTGAAAAATACGACGTATTTAACGGCTATGCAGGTAAATCCTACTTTATCAGCGATGCCAAGGTAGACGGTAAAAAAGCAAGAACAGGCTCTAAAGCTGTTCACTTTGATAACCGTACCGAAGGCAACTATAACAGAGGCGGCTCCTATGTCGCTGTTGCGCAAGGTGTTGATAGCTGCAAGCTTGAGCTTGGCTATATGTACGTAGTTAACCTTTATCTTTACGTAAACTCCGCCGAAACGGGCAACCTTAACCTTCGCTTTGTAGGCGCACCTGAAGGTCACTACTGGGCGGGCAAGAACAATATGTGCTTCTTAAACGATGAAAGTAGTATTACTGCCGGCTCCGTTAAGGTGAATAAGGGTAAGTGGATTAACAAAACCTTTGTTTTGGACACCTCTGTGCTTATTGAAAAAGACAAAAAGGATTACCTCTACCTCTTCTTACAGGTAATGGGCGCTGAAAATTGGGATTTCTGTGTTGACGATATTACCGTTACCAAAATTCCTAAGGGACAAACCGCTGTTTGTATAGATAATCAGGGCTGTAAGTCTGTTCCCAGCGTACTTATCGGCAGACCGGGAGCTTCCTTTGCTTCTAAGCTTCCCGAAAAACCTGAGTACAACGATATGTACTTTAAGGGCTATTATACTAAGGACGAACAGGGTGCTTATAATGAACTGAAGCGTGAGGATATGAAGTTCAAAAAAGAAGCATTTACCCTTTACGCACGCTTCCTCGATTACGAAGTAACCGAAAACTTTGACGGCGATTATCTTGAAAAGGGTAAGGATTACGTTCAGTCCTATACCACCTATGACTTCGACTACGAAATTTACGATGCTACCAAGGAAGGTAACAGCAAGGATAACGTAGTCAGCGGTAATAACTCCTTACACCGTAAGGGTGATTCAATGTACTTTGAAAATGCCGTAATTCTGACTCTGGGCAACCAGATTGCCGAAGGTGAACGTTATACCGTTTCCTTCAAGGTAAAGCTTGGCGACTATAAGCAGACCGACGGCGCAATTAAGGTTGTTTCGGGAAGAAGCTTCCGTTACGCATGGACTACTACAGGTGATTATTACCCCGTAGTTGCCATAAAAGACCTGCTTGACGGTCAGTGGCACGAGGTTTCTTATACCTTTAACTCGGTAGAAGCCTTCGCTTGTGTTCAGACTCCCGGTTACGTTGAGCTCTTTATGGACGACTTCAAATTCACTATAGCAGGTGATGAAGCTCCGCTTTCTACCCCTGTTCCATTTACAGAATATGTTCCCGCTAAGCGTGACGCTGAAGGTAATTTGATTAACAAGGCTGACTCTGCTATCGACGTAACCTCTATTATTGATATTTCCCTTTATCAAAACAATAACACCTTAATCATAGTTATTGCCGCCGTTGCAGCCGTAATTATTATTGCAGGTGTAATCCTTGCTTTTGTTCTTGTGAAAAAGAAAAAGCAGGCTAAAGCGTAAGGAAGGGGGCATATTATAATGTTTAAAAGAATTTTTGCAGTTATTTTAACTATTGCTATGCTTGCCTCTCTTGCCGCTTGTGCAGGGAAAGCAGTGCCTGCAAGTGTTGACGCGGAAGGCAGGTTCGTTTACACAATTGTTCGTTCGGGCGATAAGGTTATTCCCGCTGTTGAGGATGCCGCCAAAAACCTTCGTTCTGTAATGAAGGAAAACTTTGAATGTAACGTAACCATTACCAAGGATAGCTCTTATGAGGATTTCGATGGTAACTACGAGGTTCTGGTTGGTGACACCAACCGTGAGGAATCGGCAAAAGCTAAGCAGCTGCTTTTAGATAACCGTGACAACTATGCCGACGACTTTATCATTGCCGTAATTGACGATAAAATCTGTATTACCGCCGCAACCGATGAAATGATTTCTATTGCCACAAGCTGGTTTATTGAAAACTTCTGCGACGACCTTGAAGCTTGGGCAAAGCTTAAAACAGGCTATACCTTTATTTATGCTCCTGAGAGAGAAACCGTTAATAACGTTGTTAACGGTGTAAACCTCGGCTTATATTCCGTAGTTTTGCCCAGAAGAACCTCGCTTATGGTTGGTATGGGCGCCGATGAGTTTATTGATTACTATACCGACCTCGGCTACAGCATTAAGGAATACGACGATTTCCTTACAAGCGATGAGCAGGAATACGAAATCCTTTTCGGTGATACTGTCAGAGATGCAAGTAAATCGGTAAACGTTGAGGGCGATAACTACGTTATTAAAGTAGTTGGCAAAAAGCTTGTAGTTAAGGGTGGCACACACCTTGCTACCTGGCGCGCCGCACAGCGTCTTATGGAGGAAATTAAGGAAAATGTGAGTGGTGAGCAGGGCTTTAACTGGCCTGACGGTCACACCATTAACGGTAAGTATGATGCTACCGAGGAAGGCACCTATACCCTTAACTGGTATGATGAATTCGAAGGCAGCGAAATCGACTTTAATAAGTGGGGCGATTACCGCAGTCAGGCATCAAACACTCCCACAGATTCTTCCTTAGGCGGTAAGCTTTACAAGACCAACGTTTATAATGAATGTAAATATACAGGCAGCGATTTAAAGAAGCTTGTTTATCAGGCAGACGGCTGTATTGTTATGGGAACCCAGCGTGTTAACGAAATCGACTTTGTATCCTCTACCATTTCAACCTACTGGACTATGACCTATAAGTACGGCGTTATGGATATTTACGGTGATTTGTCCGAATACCCTGCTTATTGCTCTTATTGGGTAAACGGCGCTTCCACTACTAACCCCGGTACAAAGTTCGGTGACCGCTTCGGCTACCAGAGCAGAGCTTGTATGACCGAGGTTGATATTCTTGAAAACTTCAGTAAGAATAACTCCTATGCCGCTAACGTTCACCGCTGGTGGACAATGGTTAATGCAGACGGCGCTTCTACCGGCTCCGCTCATAACTCAATGGACGGTAATGCTCTCTACAGCGGTAACAGTCTTAATAATAAATCCTTTAAGTATGACAGCGAAAAATACGGTGACAATATGACCGACGATTTCCATATGTATTCTTACTATTGGGATGAGGAGAGTATGAAGTTTGCCATTGACGGCAAGGTGTTCTGTGACTATAAGTATACCGACAACTTCTCTGTATCGGTTCACTGTCTTATGAATTATCTTATTTCAAGTAACGGTATGGGTGACCCCTCTTACGGTGCTACCTATAATAAGAGTGAAGACGGTGACTATTACGAGCATAAAATCGATTACGTTCGTCTTTACCAGACAGGAGCTAAAAACAGCCAGCTTATTACTGCTTGGCCTCAGCATATAGAAAAGGGTGAAAGCAAGATTTTCTACCCCGAAAATTCTATAGGCGCTCGCTATTAACAGTACTAAACCTCCGACAACAGTCGGAGGTTTTTTAGAGCGTTCATTTGGGCATTTTATCCCTAATTGAGCGCTCCTTTTGTTGACTTATTTTATTTTGTGTGATACACTTTATTTGCGTTAACTTTACAGTGCTTTGCTTTGCAAGGCTTAAAAGGGAAGCAGGTGAAAATCCTGCACGATCCCGTCGCCGTAAGGGTTAAATGCCGAATCGCCACTTAACGGGAAGGCGCGGCAGCCGAATTTAATGGCCCCGAAGTCGGAATACCTGCTGTATGGTGCTGTGCAAGGTGTCACGAGGATGACGGCTTTGTAAAATCAGCTGACTGTCGGCGGACGGTCTGTTTGTTTATTTACTGGCTCCTTATTCCTTGTACGGCTGTTGCGCAAGTACAAAGAAAAGGAGTTTTTTCTATGAAAAACAAAACAATGGTAAAAGAATTTTTAAGAAAAAGCCTTGCCTTTATTGCCGCCGCAATTATGGTATTGTCTTTATTCACTTTATCGGCCTGCGCCCCTGCCGCAAATGACGGTGACTCTTCGGCGCCGACGGGAGAAAAAACGGTTTACTTCAAAATAATTTTTGAAGATAAAACCGAAAAAACCGTCACCCTTAAAACCGAAAAGGATATTTTGGCCGAAGCCTTGGTTGAAGCGAATGTTATTGAGTACAACAGCACGGGGCTTTATACCACTATCGACGGCGTAACAGCCGACTATAGCAAGGACGGTTCTTGGTGGTGTATAACCAAGGGTGGAGAAATGCTCAATTTTGGCCTAAACGATATAAAAATAAGTGACGGCGAAACCTATGAAGCAACCTATACGAAGTAAAATAACCTTAAAGGAGCTTGCTTTTTTCGGTGTTTATGCCGCGTTGCTTGTCGCCTTTAAGCAGGCGATGAGTATACTTCCCAACATTGAGCCTGTCACGGTAATGCTTATTGCTCTTACCTGCGTGTACGGTGTTAAGGCTTTACTGCCTGCCTACGTTTTTTCCGTTATTCAAATTGCAATATACGGCTTTCACATTTGGAATTTAATGTATTTGTACGTCTGGGCGGTGCTTGTGTTTTTGGTGCTCTTGCTTTTGCCCATACATAAAGCCTTTGATAAGCTAACCTATGCTTCCGTTTTACAAACGGTGCTCTGGACTGTGCTTGCCGCTCTGTACGGTCTTTTCTTCGGCGTAATTTGTTCGGTGCCCTACTTTATTACCTTGGGCCCTGCAGGCGCCATTTCCTGGATAGCGGCAGGCTTTGCCTTCGATATTACCCATTGCATAAGTAATGCCGTAATAACCGCCGTAGCCTTTTATCCCATTTATAAGGCGCTTAAAATTACAAAAGAAAAGCTGTTATAAAAAAAGCCTCGTATTCAGTTAGCTGAATACGAGGTGTTTTTTAGTTTCTTATGCTGTGATGCGTAGAGGGGCTGGTTTCATCAAGGGGTAAAAAACGGTAGCCGTTATCAAGGCAATACTCAATTACCCTTGGCAGGGCCTCGCGGTGAACAAGCTTTGTATCGTGCATAAGCACGTTATAATAACCGTTACCAAGGTGGCTTGTAATGTTATTAAATACTTTATCGGGGTCGGTGGTGGAGGTATCCATAGAGTCAATATTCCAGTCAAAATAGGAATACCCGCGTTTTTGTGTTTCGGCGGCAAGCTCGGTCATAATACCAACCTTGTACTGCTTGCTCACCTTGTTTGATGAGCCACCGGGGAAACGAATAAGGGTTGAAGGCTTGCCCGTATACTTTTTTATAATGCCGTTGATTTTGTCGAGGTCGGAGAAATAATCCTCCTGACTCTTATAAATTTCCCACTTGTGGGAATAGGTGTGCGCGGCAACGGTATGGCCTTCGGCATGAATTCTTTTTATTGTACCAAAGCTTTCCTCGTGCTGACCCGTTACGAAAAAGGTTGCCTTAACACCGTACTGCTTTAAAATATCGAGAATATAAGGCGTGTTGGGTGAAGGTCCGTCGTCAAAGGTTAAATATATAACCCTTCGGCCGGGGTCAACAATAAATTTAACGGGCAGTGTAACGCTTGCCTCATTTCCGCTGCGGTCGGTAACCTTTAAAACTATATTGTCGGCATTGTTAATGCGCTCAACCCTTGCGGTACAGTTTCCGTCAACGTTATCAATAGCGGTAAAGCTCAGGGCAATATCGGCAACGGGCTCACCCTTATAGCCTACCGCCTGTCCGTTAACCGTAATAACGGGAGGCTTTGTATCGCAAACCCTTACGGTGCGCTGTACCTGCTTTACGGTTTTGTTTCGGGTGACGGTATAGGTAATAACATAGGTGCCTATCTTGCTTGTGTTAACCTCGCCCTCCACCGTAACGGGTGAATATTCCTTTCTGCCGTATAAGGCCTTAGCGCCCATATCGGTATAGCTTTCGCCGTATTCAACTGCGATTTCGCTGTCCCCTATAAGCTTAATACTAAGTCGCGGCCTAAGGGCAACAGCAAAAAGCACTACTGCAACGGTAATGACAATTAAAGCTAAAGCCGTATAAAGTCGGAAAAAGCTTGGCTTATTTTTCCGTGTTTTTTCATTCATCTTTATCCCTCGGAATTAATTAGTAAATATATTATATAACTATTTTTTCGTTTTTCAATACTAAAAGCATAAATTGTTAAAAATTGTCAAAGCTTAAAACCACATTGCCGAATTGCGGCGATATTTTCCGGGAGCTTCTCCTACTGCTGCCTTAAAGGCACGGCAAAAATGGTATACGCTTGAATATCCGCAGCTATCGCTAACCTGAGATATTGACAAACGGTTATTTTTAAGCAATTCCTTTGCGCGCTGAATACGTAATTCACTTATGTATTTGTGAGGCGGTATTCCGTATGCGGCGGTAAAAATACGGCGGAAATAAACCTCGCTTATGTGACAGCAATCGGCAAGCTGACTGTTGTTAAGGTCAGGGTCACAAAAGTTGTCTTCAAGATATTTTATGGCAGGCGCAAGCACTGCGTTGCCCTTATCCTCAAGGTCTGAAATAATATGACTTAAAATATCGTAAAGCTGAGCAAAGGCGTGCACCTCTCGACCGGAATCGGGAAGGGCAAAGGTACTGCGAAGCTTGTTAAAGCTGAGCAAAAAATATTCGGGGTTGCGAAGGGGCATGCAATAAATGGTATCGTTTTTAAAGGGAAGCGTAGCGGTAAAATTAATAACCGGAAAAACACCGCTTTTTTCGCAGGTAATGGTATAGCTTTCCCCCTGTGGCAGAAAAATAACGGTACCGGGCTTTGAAACGTAATCCTTACCCTTGTGATGGTAGGTTATTTGTCCCGATATACAAAATGAAACGGCGCTGGCAAAGCGATTGCTTATGCGCCTGCCGTAGCCCTCGGTATTTTCTATAAGAACGGCACTGTCAATTTCATCAACACGTATTTTTTCGAAAATTGTCATAATATCACCAAAATTATTATATTATCTAAGGATGTAAACATCAAGCCTTAAGTATCGAAAATGTTAATTTTCTGTCCCTTGAAAAACCAAAGGGAATATGATATCATTTAATATTATATATTATTGATAAGGATGAGGGCTATGTTTTTCAAAAAGAAAACCGACGACTGCATTTACGATATGCTGCTTATCGGCTTGGGCAATCCGGGAACGCAGTATGAAAATACCCGCCATAACGCAGGCTTTATGGTTGTAGACGCTTTTTGCGAAAAGCATTCCATAAATCTTAATAAAAATAAGTACAAAGCACTTTTTGGCGAGGGACAGGTTTGCGGTAAAAGGGTGCTTGTAGCTAAGCCCCAAACCTTTATGAATAATTCGGGCGAAGCCGTAAGCGCTATTGCAGGCTTTTATAAAATTCCCCTTTCAAGGCTTCTTGTAGTATCTGACGATATTTCTCTTGCTCCCGGTAAAATGAGAATTCGTGTAAAGGGAAGTGCCGGGGGACAAAAGGGGCTTAACAGCATTATTGAACATCTTTCCACCAATGAATTTGCCCGTATAAAAATGGGCGTGGGAGACCGCCCGGACAGAGAAAGCGACATTACTAATTGGGTGCTGGGCAGAATGAGTGAAGAAGACCGTGACCTTTTTGAAAACGCAAAGGAAAACGCAATTAAAGCTATTGAAATAATTTTAAAGGACGGTGTCGATTCGGCGATGAACCGATATAATCGCTAATGAAAAAGCAGTTTGAATTTTTAAATTCCATCATTCGACGCGATAGTGCCTTTAACTCCCTTACTTCCGCTATAGACGCAGGCGCTGTGCCCGCTGTTTGTACAGGCCTTTCGGGTATTCATAAGGCGCTGGTTATTGCTTCGGCAAAAAGCGGCATTGAAAGCAAGGTAACGGTAATAACCTCGGGGGAAGCTGAGGCGCACAGCCTTTATTCTGATTTGCAAGCCCTTGGTGTAAACGCCCTGTATTTTCCAAGCCGTGATTACCGCTTTATGGGGGTAATAAGCGAATCGCGTGAATACGAGCATAAAAGAATAAACACCCTGTCTGCCGTTGCAGACGGGGATTTTGACGTGCTTGTTTTAGCGGTTGATGCCGCCATACAGTACGCTATTCCAAAGCGCTCCTTGGCCGAAAATTCCTTTACCCTTAATTCGGGTGATACCTACGATACACAAAAGCTTTGTCAGCGTCTTGTTGCGGCAGGCTACGTGCGAAGCGAAATGGTAGAGGGCGCAGGACAGTTTGCCATACGAGGCGGTATACTCGATATTTTCACCACCTCTGCGGCACAGCCCTACCGTATTGAGTTTTGGGGAGACGAAATCGACAGTATTTCCTTTTTTGAAACCGAAACTCAGCGTCGCACCGATTCCCTTGACAGCGTTGTTATAACCCCTGCAACCGAGGTGCTTTGCGGTGAGGAGCGCTTGAGCGAAATAATAAATGGCCTTTTAAACGGTAAAAAGCTCAGCGCTGTGAGAAGAGAACGCCTTAATAAAGACCTTGACGAATTAAGGTCGGGTATGTTTTGCTCCTACGACCGTTTTTTACCCTTTATTTATGAGAATCACCCCACACCTCTTGATTATGTAGAGGATTCGGTTATTTTTATTACCGAAAGCGCGAATATTTCCGAGCGTCTTAAAAACATACGCTGGCAAATGAGTGAGGATTTAACCCGCCTGCTTGAAGACGGCTATATGGGTAAGGAGGGTGAACACTTTTTACTTAGCGACACCGAGCTTTATTCAAAGCTGTCGGCAGGAATAATTCTCGATAGCTTTGCCCGTAACCGTTATGAGCTCAATCCTAAAACTATTATTGATTTTAACGTTAAGCGTTCCTCCCCTTGGAACGGTGACCCTGAAATTTTAAGGGAGGACATTGAATATATACTGTCGGTCGGCGGAAGCGCCGTTGTGCTGTGTATGAACGAAAAGGCGGGCAAGCTTCTTGCCGAGGATTTGGCCGAAAGAGGACTGCCTGCAAGGTTTTTAAGCGAAATTAAGGAGCCTCAAAAGGGTGTTACCGTTACGGTTGGTGCGTTGTCCGGAGGCTTTGAGATAGTAGAGAGCGGCTTTATGCTCGTTACGGGCAGGGGAGCGGTAGCCGAAGCGAGACGGCCTGCCAAAAGACCTAAGGACAGCCGAAGCGTCGGAAGCCTTGATGAATTAAAGTCGGGAGATTTGGTTGTTCACACCGCCCACGGTATCGGTGTTTTCAGCGGAATTGAGCATATTACCAATTCCGGAGTGACCAAGGATTACATTAAAATAAAATACGCAGGTCAGGACGTGCTCTACGTACCCGTAACACAGCTTGATCTGGTGTCACGCTATATAGGTGCCGATGCTGAAGGTGTAAAGCTTAATAAATTGGGCTCGGCGGAATGGCATAAAACCCGTACAAGGGTACGAAAAGCCGTTAAGGATATGGCAAAACAGCTTACCGCACTTTACGCAAAGCGTATGGCGGCAAAGGGTTATGCCTTTTCTCCCGACACTGATTTGCAAAACAATTTTGAGCGCCGCTTCCCTTATGAGGAAACCGAGGACCAGCTAAGATGCACAAGTGAAATCAAGGCCGATATGGAACGCGGAGTGCCTATGGACAGGCTTCTTTGCGGAGACGTAGGCTTTGGCAAAACCGAGGTTGCCCTGCGTGCCGCCTTTAAGTGCATTTGCGAGGGGAAGCAATGTGCAATTTTGGTGCCCACCACCATTCTTGCCTGGCAGCATTATAATACCGCCCTTCGCAGAATAGGTGAATTGCCCGTAGAGGTGCGCCTGCTGTCACGCTTTGTTTCCCCGAAGCAGCAGGAAAAAACCGTAAAGGAAATAGGTAAGGGCAGGGTAGATATAGTTATAGGTACTCACCGCCTTATTTCCAAAGACGTAAGCTTTAAGGATTTAGGCCTTGTTATAATTGATGAGGAGCAACGCTTCGGTGTTGCCCAAAAGGAGCGCCTTAAGGAGCTGTACCCCTACGTTGATATTTTAACCCTTTCGGCAACCCCCATTCCCCGCACCCTTAATATGGCGATGACGGGACTTAGGGATATGTCGAGCCTTGATGAAGCGCCGGGGGACAGACACCCCGTACAAACCTACGTTTTGGAGCAGAGTAATTCTATCCTTTACGATGCAATAAGAAAAGAGCTTCGCCGCGGAGGACAGGTTTACTATTTGCACAATAGGGTTGAATCTATTGAAAAGGTGGCCGCCCGTATTAAAACGGCTATCCCCGAGGCACGGGTTGAGGTTGCCCACGGAAAAATGAACGAGGATACTCTGTCGGGAGTTTGGCAAAGGCTTATTGACCACGAAATAGATATTCTCGTTTGCACCACCATTATTGAAACGGGAGTTGACGTAGCCAACGTAAACACTCTTATAATAGAGGATGCCGACCGTATGGGGCTTTCTCAGCTTCATCAGCTTCGCGGCCGAGTGGGCAGATCAAGCCGTCGCGCCTTTGCGTACTTTTGCTTTTGCACGGGCAAGGTGCTTAATCCCGATGCCGTAAAGCGACTTGAGGCTGTCAGAGAGTTTACCGAATTCGGCTCGGGCTTCCGTATAGCAATGCGCGATCTTGAAATAAGGGGCGCAGGCAGTATTTTAGGCGGCGCCCAGCACGGTAATATGGAAGCGGTAGGCTATGATATGTATTTAAAGCTTCTCGGTGAAGCTATGAAGGAGGACAGCGGTGAGGAGGTAAAGCCCGAGGTGGTTTGCACCATTGACCTTAACCTTCCCGCGCACATTCCCGAAAGCTATATTGAAAGCCTTCCTGCAAGGCTTGGCATATATAAGCGTATAGCCGATATTGAAAACGATAACGACGTAAGCGACGTAATAGACGAGCTCTGCGACCGCTTTGGCGAGCCGCCCAAAACCGTTATGGGGCTTATTGATATTGCATTGCTCAGAAATAAGGCTATAGCCGCCGATATTTACGAAATCGTTCGTGAGGGCGAGGCGGTGGCACTTCGTATGCGTACCTTTAATCAGGAAACCTTTTTAAGGCTGGGCGGAGTGTTCGGCGAGCGTATGCGACTTTTGCCCGTCGAACAGCCCGTTATAAGCATTAAGCTTAAAAAAGGACAAAATCTGTCGGCCGTTATTAAAGAAATTGTCGATGCCCTTTAATGTTTGCAAAAAGTTATAGACTTTTTTATAAAACTATATTATAATGAGGTATGGCTTGTCGAAGCACTTTTAGTCTTTCGACACAACAAGCGTTATAAAATCGGTAAATTATAAAGTATACCTACTTTGGAGGAACAACTAATGAAAACTTTTAAATCCTTAATTTCATTACTTCTTGTGCTTTTGCTTGCTTTTTCCTTTGCAGGCTGTATCCACAAGCAGAACGAGATTGCTGTTGAAATCGGCGACGTTAAGTTCACCGCCGCTCAGTATTCCTACGCGTTACTTATGGCCGACAGCGAGGCTCAGGAAATCGTAAACGAACAGCTCACTGAGGAGGGTATTGACCCTACCGTTACCGCCGTTGATATTTACGCACGTAAAATAAACGACCTCGACTACGTTACTTGGGTAGAAAACCGTGCCGTTGAGCTTTTGGGAGAGTATGCCGCTTATCAGAAGCTTTTCAGCGGTGCTGACCTTAAGCTTTCCGATGAAACCGTTAAGAATAATAAGGACTATTCCGATTACTACTATTCTTACTATCAGGCTCTTTATGAGGCTAACGGTATCGGTAAGGACACCTACGCTAAAATGGTAACCTTTGATTCCTATGCGAACGATTACTTTAATCACCTTTACGGTAAGGAAGGCACCAAGGCTATTTCTGCCGAGGATATAAACAAGGCCTTTACCGATTCCTACCGCGTAGTACTCGTTTTACAAACCAATGTTACCGAAATGGAGGAAGAAGACGCTAAGGCTGCCAAGGCTGACCTTGAAAAGTATAAGTCTCGCCTTGAAAAGGGCGAAAGCGTTGTAAAGGTTTACAACGAGTTTAACGGCCTTGACGAGAAAACCGCTGAAACAGGTAACGCTCCTGCCGAAAAGGAAGTAGACGTTGTAAGCGTGCTTGCCGACCCTGAGTTTGACGAAAGCTACGGCGTTGACTTCTGGAAGGATATTAAGGATGTTGCCGCAGGAAAGGCAACCGTTCTTGATGCAGAGGAAAACGGCTCTAAATTCACCCGTCTTATTTACGTGCTTAAAATTAAGGACGGCGACACCACCTTCGTTGACGAAATGGACGCTTCCATTCGTTGGACCCTTAAGGGCGACGATTTTGAAAAGGAAATTTCCGATTATGCCAAGGGCTTAACCGTTGTTAAGCACAAATACGCTATGAGCGCGTTTAAGGTAAAGAAAATTAATTACGGTGTATGAGAGAAGAGATAAAACCGAAAGCAATGCTTTCGGTTTTTGTTTTTATTGCAAAAATTTTTTCTTGTGGTAAAATGAAGACAGAAACACGAAAAGAGGTGCTGTATGCTTAAAAGAATTATATCTCTGTTAACCGTTATACTTATGCTTATAGGCGTAGTCCTTTGCTCAGGCTGTGGCGAAAAAAAGCCTGCCGATGCGGGCGGAAAGGCTCCAAGCTCGGCCACCGATAAAGAGGAGGAAATATTCCTCGATATACCAAGTGAGCTTCGCGGTACTACGGTGCAAATAGCAGGCTGGAGCAGTGATACCGACTTTGACAAGGCCAACATTTACGCTGACTTTACCTCCCTTACGGGCATTGAGCTTGAGCGTGTTCACGTGTCTCAAGCGGATTATATAGTTAAGCTGTCCTCTCTCATAGCCGCTGACCAAGCCCCCGACGTTATTACCGAAAACGGCGACTTTCCCCGTACCTTAAAGGTTATTCAGCCCATAACCAAGGAAGCCACGGGCATTGACGTAACCGACCCGTTTTGGAATCAGGAAATAATTAAGCTTTACACTATCGACGGCAAGCCCTATATAATCAGCGGCGAGCGTGCCAGCGCCAACAAGGCGGGCGGTCTTGTCTATTTTAACCGCACCACCCTTACCGAAAACGGCATAAAAACACCTAACGATTATTTAAAGGAAGACAACTGGAATTTAGATACCCTTGAAACCCTTCTTTCTCAAATGAAAATGGCCTGCGGCTACGGTCGTGCTCCCGCTTCGGTTGATATTGATATTTGGTGCTTGATGTTCGGCGCGAAGCAGCTTGATTGGGACCCTGCCGCCGCCTCCTTCAAAACCACCGTTGCTTCGGAAAATATGATGGTGGCCTTAAGGCAAATTATGGAGCTTCAGGATAAAGGCCTTGTGAAAATTATTGCAGGCCACGACGACAGCATTGCCAACGGCACCTCAGGGCTTCAAATTTGCGGTGCCTACGGTCTTCGTTGCAGTCCCGGTTGGTTTTACACTATGGACGTTGATGATTTAGGCTTTGAAATTCTTCCCAAAATTAAGGCAACCGATGAAAAGCATCCCTATACCGTCAGCCTTCACGGCTACGGCATTGTAAGGGGCGCCCGTAATCCTATGGGAGCGGGCTACTATCTGCGCTACTATCTTAACGAGGATAATACCAGCGCGGAAAATCAGTTCAAAAACGAAGAGGCTATTACCATTTATAATAAGCTTAGAGAAAATGCCGACTATTCTACCGCCACCTTCTACCGCGGTGTAAGAATGATTCTTGACCCCGAAACCTCTAACGGCTCAATGATGTCGGCTGTTACGGGCGGTACGGGAGCACAAATCAATACTCACCTGAAATCGGTGGAACGTACCATTGATAATGCAGTAGCACAGGCCAATAAGCTTATTGAAGAAATAATAAATGAAAATAAGTAAGGGCTGAGGTCAATATCGTTCAAATTCCGGTCAATAACGTTGTTGAAATGCTTTGAAGATAGTGATATAATATTGTTAGCAAAATTATACCAAAAATAAATTTAAGGAGAGAAATTTATGTTAAAAAGAGTAATATCCCTTTTCCTCTGTGTAGCAATGCTGCTTAGCGTATGCGCTCTTGCAGGCTGCGGCGGAGGAGATAACGGCAAAAAGCCCGTTGATAACGACGGCACTCAGAATAGCAACGAAAATGAAGAAGAGTTTTTCCTTGATATGCCCAGTGAGCTTCGCGGCACTACCGTTCAGTTTGCTACCTGGATTGGTCACGATAAGACCGATACCGCTATTTGTCTCGAAGGCTTTGAAGAGACTACCGGTATGAAGCTTGAGCTTGTGCAGGTTAATGAATCTGACTACGTTGTAAAAATGTCGTCCCTTATTGCGGCAGATCAGTCTCCCGACGTTGTTGTTGAAAACGGCAGCTTCCCCAAGACCCTTAACCTTCTTATGCCTCTTGAGGTAGAAACCACCGGCCTTGACGTTACCGACCCCTTCTGGGATCAGGACGTTGTTAAAAAGTATACTATAGGTAAGTATCCTTACCTTGTAAACGGCAAGCGCTCCTCTTGGAATATTGCCAGCCAGATGACCTACTATAATAAAACC
>JAFVIF010000077.1 GCA_017474125.1 Clostridia bacterium | reverse complement strand
GAGTTATATTGCTTCGCAGTTATATTTGGGCTACGCCCAAGTTATATTCGCTTCGCGAGTTTAGGGGCGAATATAATATCACTGAAACTGCAAGTTTCAATATCACTCTTTAGAAATATCTCGCCTATGGCGAGGTATTCTAAAGAATATCACTGCAAACGATAGTTTGCAATATCACTTTACCTGCCGAGAAAAATACTCTTTATTTTTGGCAAGTATTTACCTTTCTCAAAGTATATAACCCACTATGACACTTTCACAATCCTTGTGCAAAGTGTCATTTGTTTTGTTGAAATAAAAACCGAGAGAGACAACTTCTTTACGAAGTGTCTCTCTCAGAATTCCTTTTTATTTTTCAGTTTTGTTCGTCAAGGGATAAGGAGAAGCCGTCGATAAAGTCCTCTAAAAAGATATCGGCCTCCTTCATATTAAGCTCCTTAACCGATTTTCTTATACTCTGCTTTGCGGCTTTAAATTCCTTATTTCCCATTTCGGTTTCCTCTATACATTTAATAAGAGCCGAAATTCTGTCAGCCGCCTTAATTATTTTTTTGGTTTGCTCATCGGGTGCGTAAAGGGTAGAAAAGGTAGGTTGCATATCTGGGGGAAGCATAGAAACAAGCTTATCCTCGGCAAGCTTTTCTACGTTTTTATAAGCATCCCTTATTTCGGGGTTGTGATACTTAACGGGAGTTGGCATATCCCCCGTAATAATTTCGCTTGTGTCGTGGAAAAGCGCGGCTGTTGCGCAAAGGTTTGGGTCGGCATTTCCCCCAAGCCTTTCATTATTAATAACGGCAAGAGCATGAGCTACTAAAGCTACCTCAAAGGAATGCTCACTTAAAGACTCGCGTCTTGTATTCCTCATAAGTCCCCAGCGGTAAATATTTTTCATTCGTGAAAGCATTGCATAGTAATTACTTTTCATTTTATCAGTCTCCGATAATAGTTTTAGCATTGAATATTATAGCAGACTTTGTTATAATATTCAATGATGATATTATTTTGATTAAAAGAAAGGAAAACAAAAGAAAATGACCTTTTCTTATATGAAAAAGCACAGCTTGGCCCCAAAAAGGGAGCGCGGACTTGCCACCTTTTTGTTAGCTCTCGGCATTGCAACAGCGTTTTTTACTCCCTTTATAGTTTTCGGAGACGGCTATTTTATTTTTTACGGAGATTTTAACGTTCAGCAAATTCCCTTTTATCAGCTTTGTCACGATGCTATAAGAAGCGGAAATATTAATTGGAGCTGGAATACCGATTTGGGCTCAAGCTTTATTCCTTCGTATAGCTTTTATACCTTGGGCAGTCCCTTCTTTTGGCTGACCCTGCCCTTCCCGAATTTTATGCTCCCATACCTTATGGGTCCTCTTCTTATTTTAAAGTTTGCCTGTGCCGCCCTTACCTCCTACTATTTTATAAGGCGCTTCACCCGTACCCCCTTTGCCGCCCAAATAGGAGCTCTGCTCTATGCCTTTTCGGGCTTTTCCATTTACAATATATTCTTTAACCATTTCCACGAGGCTATAGTATTTTTCCCGTTACTGCTTTTATCAATAGAGCTTTTAATAACTGAAAACAAGCGTGGATATTTTGCCGTTTGTGTAGCTCTTTGCGCTGTTGTCAACTACTTTTTCTTTTTCGGAATGGTTGTTTTCACTATTATTTATTGGTTTATAAGAACAATCTCGGGCGCATATAAATTCCGCATTTCCCGTTTTTTCACCATTATAGCCGAAGCGGTAATCGGTGTTTTACTGTCTGCATTTATACTGCTCCCCTCTCTTTTCATTCTTCTTTCCAACACAAGAGTAAACGATATTCTTATAGGCTGGTCGGGTATACTTTACGGAAAGGAGCAAATTTATCTTAACATAATAGAATGCTTCTTCTTCCCTCCCGATATTCCTGCCCGTCCCGTATTCTTCCCGGGTGCCAACGTAAAGTGGTCCTCCCTTGGCGGATGGCTTCCCCTTTTCAGTATGACTGCAGTTATAGGCTTTTGTGCTTCAAAGAAAAAGCATTGGATAAGCCGCCTTATAAAGGTTTGTACCTTTATGGCATTGGTACCCTTTTTGAACAGCGCCTTTTACGCCTTTAACGATTCTTATTATGCGCGTTGGTTTTATATGCCGGTGCTTATAATGTCCCTTTGCTCTGCGATTACCCTTGAGGACAAAACCGTTGATTGGAAAAAAGGCTTTTGGTATACCGCCGTTGTTACCGTTGCCATTGCCGCAGTGGTAGGCCTATTCCCACAAAGGGTTGACGGCAAAATAGTTTTAGGCCTTTATACCGATGCAGGCGACGACAACACCACCTATTTATACCGCTTCCTTATCGCGGTGGCACTTGCTCTTGCTTCACTGCTTATTTGCAGCTTGCTTATTTATTTAAGAGACAAGGATAAAAAGCCCGCTTTACGCAGATTAACAGTAGCCTTTTTAAGCCTTATAATAATTTGCTACAGCTGTGTTTATTTATATCAGGGCTCATCCCATTCCTATAATCAGCACGAGGTTATGATACCTAAGCTTATTGAAGGTAAGGTTGAGCTTCCCACCGACGAGCACTACCGAATAGATACCTACGACTGCGTTGATAACACGGGAATGTATTTAGGCTACCCCACCATTAACGCATTCCATTCGGTTGTATCCCCGTCGATTATGGAGTATTACGATTTTATCGACGTAAACCGTGACGTTGCCAGCCGCCCGACAAGAGAATATTTTTCAATACGCTCCCTTTTGTCGGTTAAGTATTTATTAAATCGAACCGACGGTGACAGCTTTATTAACGACGAGGGCTATACCATTATGCCCGCCTACGAATACGTTAAAACCGACGGCGGCTACTACGTTTACGAAAACAAAGCCTATATTCCCTACGGCTTTTCTTACGATTATTATATAACTCAGGGCGAATGTGAGGGCTATTATACCGATACTGCCCGAGCCGACGTAATGCTTAAGGCTATTGTTTTAAGCGAAGATGACGCGCTTAAATATTCAAGCGGTATGACCTCTTATTCGGAATACAGCGACAACTACGTTGAACCCGAGGAACCTTACGAGGAGCTTTTACCTGATGACCCGATTTTTGACGTTGAGCAAAATGAAGGTGAAAGCCAAATTGATAGTGAAAACAAAATTGAATCGGAAGTAATCAGCAGTGAAAATTCATCTGAGCAGGTTTATTTGCCCGATGACGAGTACGTAATGTCCCTTTCAATGAGCGAGGACGAATTATTGAAGGATGCGCTTCATTTAGCCGAAAGCAGTGCCTACGAATTCACCACCGACAATAAGGGCTTCACTGCTAAGGTTAGCAGAGATAAAACCACCCTTGTTTTCTTTTCTGTTCCCTACGACAAAGGCTGGAGCGCAACCGTTAACGGACAAAAGGCCGAAATTATTAAGGCTAATATAGGCTTTATGGCCGTTCAGGTAACTGAGGGTGACAGCGAAATTCGTTTCGACTACACTCCCCCATGGCTCAAGACAGGACTCCTTGTTTCGGGTGGCGCGCTGCTTGTATTCATTATATATATAACCGCCGCCGTTTCCTTTAAGCGTTCAAGAAAGGCAAACGAGGTATATCCCGAGGGTGATGCGCTTATTGAGGAATGGAGCCGTTATGAATTTGAAATAGCCGAGGAGGAAGCCAAAAATCAAAATGTAGGCGTCCTTGATAAAATGGGTGAAGAGACCGATTCTCTCCTTCCCGAGGACAATACAAAATACCACACGGGCTTTCAGATTGACACCTCTGCGTTCAGTGAAAAATCTGTTGACAAGAATAAGGACGAGTAGTATAATACAGTTGAAAATAAAAAAGGGGAGCTTGATTACTCAGGCTGAGAGGAAACCAGTATTGTTTCGACCCATAACCTGATGCGGATAATGCCGACGTAGGAGAATACGCCTTAGAATCGACCCCGCATTTAATATATGCGGGGTATTTTTATTTTCAAATTTTATTTAAAGGAAGAATAAAAATGAAACCAAATTTAAAAAAGCTTACCGTTTCGGCAATTTTTATTGCCCTGTCAACCGTACTAAGCGAGCTTATTCCAAGCATTTCCCTGCCCTTTGGTGGCTCCATCACCCTGCTTTCAATGGTACCTGTATGCCTTATCGGCATTCTTTTCGGTGTTAGGTGGGGCGTTTTTGCTAACCTTGCTTACGGTGTAATTCAGCTTTTCTTCGGTCTTGGCAACGTAACCTACGCATTAGGTATTGCGGGAATTGCAGGCGCTCTTGCAGTTTTACTGTTCGACTATGTTATTGCCTACGGTGTTTTAGGCTTTACCGGTGTATTTTTAAAAACGGTTAAAAATAAAACCCTTGCCGTAGTGCTCGGTGTGTTACTGGTTTGCCTTTTAAGATATCTTTGCCACTTTATTACGGGCGTTACCATTTGGAGAGAAATAGCCGATATTTGGGGCGCAATATGGTACTCCGTAACCTATAACGCAACCTATATGATTCCCGAAATGATAACAACACCCATTGCAGTTGCTCTGTTGCTTAAAACAAAAGCTATAGACCAATTAGTTTAAGGTCTGTTTTTAAAAGCTTCCGTAAACGTCGGTACGGAAGTTTTTTTATTGGTAAAGCAAATTTTTATTGACTTTTCACCCCAATTAGAATATAATCTTAGAGTAATAGGCTATGTATATAATAGTCGTGGTATGTTTTAATTCCAAGTTAGGAGGGAACAGTAAATGAAAAGAACTTATCAGCCTAAGAAGCTTCACCGTAAGAAGGAACACGGCTTTTTAAAGAGAATGGCAACTGCCAACGGCCGTAAGGTACTTGCCCGCCGCAGAGCTAAGGGCAGAAAGCAGCTCACATACTAAAGGCCACGTTTCTGTGGCTTTTAATTTTATGGAGATGTTTGAATGTCTTATAAAACCTTTAAGCTCAATAAAGATTTCCGCCGACTGTACGGCAGGGGAAAAAGTCAGGTTTCCCCTTATCTTGTTACCTACTCCGTTAAAAACCGTAACGGCGGAATAAACATTGGCATTACCACCGGCAAAAAGCTTGGTAACGCCGTTAACCGTAACCGCGCCCGAAGGCTTATCGTCGCCGCCTTCCGTGAAAATTTGGCGCACGTAAAATCGGGATATGATTTTGTTTTTGTTGCTCGCAGCCGCATTCTTTCTGTAAAAAGCACCGTCGTTGCAGAGGTGCTTAAAAAGCAGTTTAAAGAAGCAGGCATTTGGAATGATAATAATGAAGAAACTTCTGATTAAAGCAGTACGCTTTTACCAAAAGCGAATTTCTCCCGCCAAGGGCTCGCCCTGTTGCCGTTTTTACCCCACCTGTTCAGCCTATGCTATTGAGGCTTTGGAAATTCACGGTGCCTTTAAGGGCTCCCTTTTATCAGCTTGGCGAATTCTCAGATGCAATCCCTTTTGTAAGGGCGGGGTTGACCCCGTTCCCGAAAAGCAGGTTAAGCCCTGCGTCCGACGAAAAAAATAATCCATTTTTACAGGATGGTGTATAAATATGACCGCTATATTCGGTTTAATTAATAAGTGGATATTTGCGCCTATTCTTAACTTTTTTCTAAGTTTAACAGGCGGAAATTACGCTTTGGCAATTTTTCTGTTCACCCTTACGCTGAACATTATTCTTATACCCCTCAGCGTAAAAAGCCAAAAATCTGCCGTTAGTCAGCTTAAAATCAAGCCCAAGCTTGACGAGCTTAAAAAGAAATGCGGCGACGACAGACAAAAGTACAACGAAGGTATGCAAAAGCTTTACCAGGAAGGCAATATTTCTATGGGCGGCGGCTGTTTGCCTATGATTATTCGTCTTATTCTTGTAATGAGCGTTTACTATCTTGTGCTTTCCCCCATTACCTATTTTACAAGCATTGACTCCGCAACCATTAAGGAAGCAATAAAAGCTCTTCCCGAAGCCTTTGCGGTAGGCAAAAACACAAACTATGGCGAGCTTCGTCTTATTGAATACGCTTTTGACATCCAGTCAGGAAGCATTTTTGAAGCAATCAAGGGTATCGATTTTGAGTTTTTAGGCTTAAGTCTTACTGAAAAGCCCCAGTTCACCCTTAATTTCTCCAACGCTGACGTTAATTTTAAGCTGTGGATTATTCCCTTCCTTTCCTTTGCCGCAGCTATGTTCTCCAGCGTGCTTTCCCTTATTCATCAAAAGCGTTCAAATCCCGACGCTCCCAGTATGGCCGGTATGATGCTCACAATGCCAATACTTTCACTTGTAATCGCCTTCGGCGCCCCTGCCGGACTCGGTTTCTATTGGGCATGCTCCAGCCTTATCGGCGCAATTATTCAAGTATTTATAAACAATTTCTTCGGCCCCGCAAAGCTTGTTGCCAAAGAGCAGTCCGAGCTTATTTTAAAGCGCGGCGCCGAGGAGCAGAAGTATGTTGCCGGTAAAAAATCGGCTCAGTCAGACAAATAAGGAGGCCACCACCTTGATTAAAGAAGCTATCGGCACCGCCGAAACCGTAGAAGAAGCTCTTGAAGCCGCAAAAACAGAGCTGTTTGCACAGCTTGGTGAAGATATTGATTTTGACATTGACGTAATTTCTCAGCCCAAGAAAAAGGTGTTAGGCCTTTTCGGCGGCTCCCCCGCTCAGGTTAGAGTATTTACCGAAATTCCCGACCCTGCTCCCAAAAAGCAGAACAACAATAAAAAGAACAATAAAAACGACGCTCATAAAAACGAAAAGGCTAAAGCTGAAAAGGCTAAAGCTGAAAAGCAAAAGTCCGATAAAAAGGAAAAGGCAGCCGACGTTACTCCCCTTCCCGAAAGAGCCGATGCCGTTGACGTAAGCACCCTTCCTGCCGATTCTCAGGCAGTTAAAGCCGTTAACTATATTACTACTGTGCTCAGCGGACTTGGCTGTACCGACATTAACGTTAAGGTTGCTCCCTTTGACGGCGGTGCAACCGTTATCCTTGCAGGTGAAGGCTTAGGCGTAGTTATCGGTCACAGAGGCGAAACACTTGATGCATTGCAGTACCTTGCTTCCCTTGCCGCAAATAACGGCAACGGCTATTTCAAGGTTTCCATTGATATCGGTAATTACAGAGAACGCAGAGAGAAAACCCTTATTTCCTTGGCTCACAGAATGGCAGGACAGGTACTCCGTACAGGCAGAAACCGTTCTCTTGAGCCTATGAATCCTTATGAGAGACGTATTATTCATACCGCTATTCAGGGAATTGACGGTGTATCCTCTCACTCGGTTGGCGAAGGCGACCGCAGACACATCGTTATTACTTCCGATAACCCTGTTTCCCGCGCTCCCAAAAAGGCAAGCGCACCTGCCGAAAACAGAGAGCCCAAAAAGGACTCTGCCGCTCTTCCCCTTTACGGAAAAATTAAATAAAAGCAAAAAAAGATGGCTAAGCCATCTTTTTTTATTTATACGAATAAAAAAAGCCGCCCGACGGCGACGTAAAATTTTGATATCAGCCAAACGGGGTTTTCAGGGAAAACCCCGTTTTATATTAAGCTGATTTCAGAAAAGAAATTCAATTAGCCGATTTTGTTAAGACGGCAAACGAGATTGGACTTCTTTCTGGCTGCGGTGTTCTTATGAAGAATACCCTTAGCGGTAGCCTGATCGATCTTCTTAACTGCAACCTTTACAGCTTCCTTAGCATCAGCAGAATTTTCTGCGATAGCTGCGTCAGCCTTCTTTACAGCAGTTCTTAAAGCAGAACGGTAAGCCTTGTTACGCTCGTAAGCAGCAGTGCTGGTAATAACACGCTTCTTTGCAGATTTAATATTTGGCACGTATGGCACCTCCTTTTAAAGCATTAACAAAGATATAATAACACTAATCTTTAAAAAAATCAACAACTTTTTTAATAAAAAAGTAATAAGTGCTAAGAATACAGTTAAGAGGTGTTATTATGACCGGCAGAAGCGACTTAGCTGTAGAGCTTAACAGCCGAATAAAGGACAGCGAGGGTATAATTTCAAAAAGCCAAAAATTCGGCATTATAACCGTGACCCGTATAAAGGTAACCAACGAAAAGGGTGCCAAGGCCTTGGGCAAGCCTATGGGAAGCTATATAAATATTGATATTCCCGATTTACTTTATCACGGCGGAGAATATAAGGAGCTTACCGAAGTTATTGTAAGCGAGCTTAAAAATCTGCCCTTTTGCGATAGCGACGTGCTTGTTGCAGGTCTTGGAAACCGTAACGTTACCCCCGATGCTTTAGGGCCGAAGGTGGCCGAAAGAACACTTGCCACAAGGCACCTGAGCCCTTATTTAAAGGAACAAACAGGCCTTATGAATTTAAAAAACGTAAGTGTTATTCAGCCCGGTGTTTTAGGGCAAACGGGGGTTGAAACCCTTGAAATTATAAAGGGTGTTATTGACTCCTGCGGGGCAAAAGCCTTACTTGTTATTGATTCCTTTGCGGCGGCAAAGCCTTCAAGGCTGGGCACCACAATTCAGCTTTGCGACAGCGGTATTTCACCCGGGTCGGGTGTAGGCAACAACCGAAAGGAAATAAGTCCTGCCACCGTTGGTATTCCCGTAATAGCCATCGGCGTACCCACCTGCCTTGACGCCGCGCTTTTTGGCGCAAATTCGAAAAACAAAAGTCCTATGATAGTTACGCCGAGAGAAATAGATTTGCTTATTGACCGCGCCGCTTCGGTAATTTCCACTGCCGTTAACTGCTTTTTACAGCCCGATACCGACGCCGAGATTTTGCTTTCTATCGTCTAATATTGCTTTTCCTTTCATATATATTAAGTGAAGGGAGAGATAGCAAATGAATGACAAGGGCGGAATTTTTTTACTGACGGCTATTTCGTTTTTATGCGTTTGCCTTATTATAAGCGGAAGCCTGTACGTAACGGGAAGCAATAAGGCTACTTTTTCAGAACCGTCAATAAACGAATACAATATAAGTATGCCGCAAAGCAGTACCGACTCTTCCTCCTCTGCCGTCAGCGTTGCCGCAAAGGCCGATGCCGTAGGCAAGGTTATTCCTCAGTTTATTTCCCCCTATAAAAGCAAAACTTATTATAACCGCGTATATATTAAAAACCGCGCTAAAATAGATTTGAATATAGAAAAATACTTGAATGCGCCAAGTCCCTTTAAAATAAAGAAAAATGCCGAGCCGCAGATTCTTATAATGCACACCCATACAACCGAATGCTATTTGCCCGAGGACAGAGATTTTTACACCAAAGGCGACCTAACGCGCACACGGGATAAAAACGGCAACGTTACGGCTATGGGCAAAATACTTTGTGAAAAGCTGAATTCGGCAGGCTTTAACACGCTTCACGATACCACCGAGCACGACTACCCCGCCTATAACGGCAGCTATAACCGAAGCGGCGAAACGGTTAAAAAGTATTTGGAAAAATATCCGTCCATAAAAGTAGTTATCGACCTTCACCGCGACTCCCTTGCAGGAAACGGCACCGACCGAGTAAAGCCCGTAATTGAGGTGAAGGGCAAAAATGCCGCACAGGTAATGCTGGTAATGGGATGCGGACAAACGGTTGCAAACCACGAAAACTGGGAGAAAAATTTTTCCTTTGCCGTAAAGCTTCAGCAAACCATGGAGGTGCTTTACCCCGGCCTTGCCCGACAGCTTTCCTTGGTTTCGAGCCGCTATAATCAGCACCTGACCACGGGAAGCATTTTGTTGGAGGTGGGCACCGAATCCAACTCTCTTGAGGAGGCAGCCTACGGAGTAAGCCTTGCCGCGAACGCGCTTATTTCCTACTTAAACACCATTACCGAGGAGTAAAAAAGTGAAAAGGAATACTAAAATTTTTTGGCGCTCATTTTTTATGGCTATTTTAATAGTAATGTGTCTTTATATTATTGTTGCAGGCATAACCGAAAGCTATAAGCAAATGCGAAAAATCGGCTTTGGAGAATATAAAAACGCCGTTGAATATTCCAACGGCGTTTTGCGTATATTAGATTTTAAAATTGAAATTAAGGATTAGCGTGCTTACTAAAACTTAACGGGTGCGCCTGTTCTGTCGGACTCGAAGGCGGCCTCCATTACCTTCATAACTCTGCGTACCTCGCTATGCTTAATAAGAGATTCAGCCTTACCGTCAAGGGCGGCAACATAGTTTCTGTAATAATCGTGCACGTCGCTTAAGGGGCGCTCAATTTCATACTCATCAAGTGTAATTTCGTCTCTGGGAGCCATAGTTTTGGTAATGCCTGCGGCGGTTTGAACAGGAAGAACCTCCTTTTCATTCCAAGCCTTCATTTTGGCAACCTTAGCCTTTTCTCTCCAATCGGTAATAAGGGCAGTACCGTTTTCGCACTGCATATAGAAACGTGGCAGAGCAATAAAGTTATAGGTGCCAACCTCCACGTATGCACGCTGACCCGACTTAAAGCGCATGGTGAGCTTAAAGCCGTCGTCAACCTCTTTATTGGTAATGTGGGTGTTTTCGCAATAAACCGTGTCGATTTCCTCATCCTTAAAGATTTGCAACAGCTGGTCGATAAGATGAACACCCCAGTCAAGAATCATACCGCCGCCACAGTCCTTTTGACATCTCCAGTCGGAAGGAATGCCGCGTGAACCGTGAACACGTGATTCAATATTAATAATCTTGCCGATTTCGCCGCTACGGCTTATTTGCTTCATTGCTAAAAAGTCAACGTCCCAACGTCTGTTCTGATGAACGCTGAAAAGCTTGCCCGACTTATTTGCCGCGGCAATCATTTTATCAAGCTCCTCTACGCACATTGAAACAGGCTTTTCGCAAATAACGTTTTTGCCTGCCTCAAGAGCCTTTATAACCCATTCAAGGTGTTCGTCGTTGGGAATTGCAATAACCACTATTTCAACCTTGGGGTCGTTAAGTAAAGCCTCGTTGGAATCGTACACGAAAATACCGTTATCCTTTGCGGCGTTGCGCCTTACCTCGCGTATATCGTAGGTGCCTACAAGGTTAACCACGTCACTTCCAAGAGCCTGAGTACAATGCCAGGCGCCCTGTCCGCCATAGCCGATAACTGCTAAATTCTTTTTCATTTTTATCACCTTTTTTATTAAGTGGTCAAAGGGCATTTTGACCGCTTTTTTTCGTTATTATTGTAGCAGAAACAAGGTTATATGTAAACCCTATTTAGCAGGTTTTCTTTTATTTTAAGGCAAATTTAAGATTTTTTAAATTATTATACATAAGAGAAACGTAGGTTGCGCCGCCTTCCATTTCTGTTTTGGTGACGTTGTGACAGGAATGAAGCAAAAGGGCAACCGCTCCCGTTTCCTCACACAGCATATTCGCCGTTTGGCGGGAGGAAAATTCGGTATAAAAAACCACCGGTATATTTTCAGCTTTAATACGCTTTATAAGTGAAATAAGGGTTTTTATATCAGGCTCGGTTTGCTCGGCACAGCCCGGGAATGCGGCTACGTAAGAAAGGCGGTATTCTGTTGTTAAATAAAGAAAAGGAAACCTGTCTCCGAAAACAAGGGTGGGCTTAGCAGAAGCATTAAAAAGCGACAAAAAATCGTTATGCAAGCCTTCAAGCTCTGCTTTAAGCCTTAAAAAGTTTTTCTCGTAATATTCCTTATTGGTGCCGTCAATCTCGCAAAGAGCATTATAAATTGCCTCACTCATTTTTATTGCGTTTAAGGGAGATGTCCAAAAATGCTCATCGTGAGCGTGTTTATGAGAATGCTCGTGGTCGGCATGAGCCTTCTCATCATGAATTTCGCCGCTGTGCTCCTCCAAAAGGGTAACGTATTGGTTTAAAACCACGGTTTTTCTGCTTTTGCCGCCAAGCGAAGAATTAATCCTTTCGGCCCAGCTTTCACTTTCTCCGCCAAGCATCAAAAACAAATCGCAATCCTGCGCTTTTTTTACGTCGTCGGGGGTGGGCTCAAAGGAATGACTTTCGCTCCCTGCACGGACAAGCTGTGTAACGTTAGCCTTTTCACCCGCTATGGCACGGGCAAAATCAAAGGGTGGAAAAACGGTAGCAACAATGTTTATTTTTTCATCAGCGAACGCTTTTTTTGAACAGCCTGCAAAGGAGCAGCACATCAAAATCAAAGCCAAAAGCAAACAAACAAACCTTTTCATACCTTCTCCTTTAATATATCAGTTCTAAAACAGTTTTTTCAACTGCGTTATTGACCTCTTTTTTAACCATATTGATATTTCTTTAAAATCCAATCTATTATTATTTTACCTTAAAACACGTATTTGTCAATAATGGTTAGGCTTTTCGAAACAAACTTGTTTCGACTAACAACAATCATTATAATAAAACCTTGACACACAATATAGTAATACTTTATTATATTAGAGTATGTTTTGCAGAAAAATGGAGAATTAAAATGGAAATACGAAAAGAAAACAAAATGGGCACCGTGCCTATAGGACGACTTCTTGCAAGCATGTCTGTTCCTATGATGATTTCAATGCTTGTGCAAGCCCTATATAACATTGTTGACAGCATTTTCGTTTCAATGTACAGCACCGAGGGTCTTACCGCAGTTTCCCTCGCCTTCCCCCTTCAAAGCCTTATGATTGCTATGGGTGCAGGCACAGCGGTAGGTATTAACGCCCTGCTTTCCCGTTCACTTGGCGAAAAAAATTTTGACGGTGCCGACAAGGCCGCCAACACAGGTATATTTTTATCCTTCTGCAGCTTTATTCTTTTTTCGGTTATCGGTCTTACCCTTGCAAGGCCCTTTTTCGCCTTGCAGGATTTTTCCGATTCCCAAGGTCTTTACAACGTTGCCCTTATAAAGGAGTACGGCGTTACCTACGTTAACATTTGCCTTGGTGCATCGGTTGGTATTTTTATGCAGTTCTGCTTTGAAAGGCTGCTTCAGTCTACAGGAAAAACCGTGCTTGCTATGTTTACTCAGCTTTTAGGTGCCGTTATAAACATAATTTTCGACCCACTGCTGATTTTCGGCTATGGCATTTTCCCCGAAATGGGTATTGCAGGCGCGGCGCTTGCCACCGTGCTCGGTCAGGTGGTTGCGGCAATAGTAGCCATCATTTTAAACTTAACCAAAAATAAGGAAATTACCATTAAGCTTAAAAGTATTCTCCGCCCCGATTTTAACACCGTAAAAACCATCTACAAGGTAGGCTTCCCTTCTATTGTAATGCAGTCCATAGGCTCGGTAATGACCTTCCTTTTAAACCTTATTTTAGGAAGTCTTACCATTGTAGCCACCACCGTATTCGGTATTTACTTTAAGCTTCAAAGCTTTGTGTTTATGCCCGTATTCGGTCTTAATAACGGTATGGTGCCTATTCTTTCCTATAACTACGGTGCCAAAAATACCGAAAGGGTAAAAAGGGTTGTTCGCCTTACAATAACGGTTGCCGTTTCCATTATGCTTTGCGGTCTTGCCGTTTTCGAACTTTTCCCCGAAGTCCTGCTATCCTTTTTCAAGGCGGATGCCGCCACCGTCGCTTTAGGTGTGCCCGCACTAAGGATTATTGCCACCCCCTTCCTTTTTGCAGGCTTCTGTATTATTGCCGGAAGCGTTTGTCAAGCCATAGGCAATCCCTTTTACAGCCTTATAGTTTCGGTATGCCGTCAGCTTGTAGTACTTATTCCCGTCGCTTTTCTGCTGTCCCTTACGGGCAACGTTACCTACGTATGGCTTGCCTTCCCCATAGCCGAAATAACTTCCCTTATACTGAGCGCTGTTTTCATTTCCAAAACTATGAAAAAAGCAATAAATTATATGGAAGAAAATAAAGAAAACTAAAAACCCCTTTATAAAAAATGCCGGGGTTTTCTAAACACTTGCAAAATACTTATAAAAGGATTATACTATACTATATTAAGTTATCCGAATGGAGCCGAAATAATGATTTATCAAAGCACGAGAAACAACAACGAAAAGGTTAACTCTGCAAGAGCAGTCGTAAAGGGCATTGCCGACGACGGCGGCCTTTATATGCTCAGCGATTTTTCCGCACTTAATTTTGATTATAAAAGTATATTAGAGCTGTCTACTATGGAAACGGCCGAAAAAGTCCTCGGTGCGCTTCTTGACGACTTTAGCGATGAAGAAATGCACCTTATGGTAGAAAGCGCCTACAGGGGCAGATTTGAAACCGACGAGCTCACTCCCGTTGTAAAGGTTGGAGACAATTTTGTTTTGGAGCTTTTCAGGGGTCCCACCAGCGCCTTTAAGGACGTTGCTCTTTCAATGCTTCCCCGCCTTATGACCAAGGGCAGAGAAAAGCTTGGCATAAATAAGGATACCGTTATTTTAACCGCCACAAGCGGTGATACGGGCAAGGCGGCGCTTGAAGGCTTCCACGACGTTGACGGTATTCGTATTATTGTATTTTACCCCAACGGCGGCGTTAGCGCCGTACAAAAGGCTCAAATGGTAACGCAGGAAGGTAATAACGTATGCGTT
The DNA here is from genome assembly GCA_017474125.1 of Clostridia bacterium. Taxonomy (GTDB): domain Bacteria; phylum Bacillota; class Clostridia; order Oscillospirales; family Acutalibacteraceae; genus SIG607. The sequence goes on along the minus strand of JAFVIF010000077.1, from coordinate 64,549 downwards.
TGCGCCGTAAACGGCAACTTTGACGATGCTCAAACGGGCGTCAAAAATGCCTTTGCCGCCTTTAAGAAGAGCGGTTGCGACAAGGTTGAGCTTTCCAGCGCAAATTCCATTAACATCGGACGTCTTGCGCCTCAGGTGGTTTACTACTTTACCGCTTACGCTTCTCTTGTTAAAAGCGGCGAAATTTCGGTAGGTGATGAAATCAACTTCGTTGTGCCTACGGGTAACTTCGGTGATATTTTGGCAGGCTACTTTGCAAAGAGTATGGGACTTCCCGTAAACAAGCTTATTTGCGCCTCCAACGCCAATAACGTGCTTACCGATTTCATTAATACAGGTGTTTACGACCGACGCAGAGAATTTTTCAAAACCCTTTCTCCTTCTATGGATATTCTTGTTTCCAGTAACCTTGAACGTCTTTTATACCTCCTTAGTGACGGTAACTCAGAAGAGGTTGCAGGTTATATGAAGGAGCTTTCCGAAAAGGGCTGCTACAAGGTAAGCGATACCATTCTTAAAAGGCTGCAGGAAACCTTTATTGCCGCTTATTGCGACGATGCGGTGACTCTGCAAACCATTAAAGAGGTATACGACCGAGACGGCTACCTTTGCGACACCCATACCGCCGTTGCCTTCAGAGCGGCACTCGACGGCAAATACCAAAACAAAACGGTAGTGCTTTCTACCGCTTCTCCCTATAAATTCCCCGTTGCGGTGCTTACTGCTCTCGGCGTAACCCCCGACCAAAACGAATTCAGAGTAATGGACCAAATCGAACAGCTTACGGGTGTTGCTATCCCCAAAAACCTTTCAGGTCTTGAGCAAAAGGCTGTTTTGCACAAGGATGTTATTGAAAAGGATGAGCTTACCGATTACGTTATGAAAAAGGTGGCTGAAGAAAAGTGGTAAAGTGTACTGTTAGAGTTCCTGCAACTACCGCAAATTTAGGTCCCGGCTTCGACTGTGTAGGCTGTGCCTTCACCCTTTACAATACCCTTACCTTTACCTTGACGGATGAAGCGTTAAGCTTTTCGGGCTGTGATGAAAAATACGCAAATGCCGAAAACCTCGCCTTTATCGGTTTTCGCGATGTATTTTCCTATCTTTCTCTGCCGACTCCCGGTGTACATATCTCCTTCGACCAAATAAGCGTTCCCGTTTCCCGAGGTCTCGGTTCAAGTGCCGCACTTATCGTTGCAGGCTCCTGTGCCGCAAATTTCCTTTCGGGGAACAAGCTAAGTAAAGAACAGCTTCTTGCAATCTGCAATAAAATTGAGGGACATCCCGACAACCTTTCCCCCGCTATTTACGGCGGTCTTACCGCTTCTGTTACAAGGGGCGACAACGCATATTCGGTGCGCTACGGCATTCATCCCTCTTTAAGGTTTGTTGCACTTGTGCCCGATTTTGAGTTACTTACAAGCCTTGCGCGAAGCGTGCTCCCAAAGGAAATCGCCTTTAAGGATGCCGTGTTTAACACCTCCCACCTTGCGGTGCTTTTAAAGGCGCTTGAAACAGGTGATAAAGCCCTTATAAGTCTTGCTCTTGACGATAAGCTTCATCAGCCCTATCGCAGAGCTCTCATAAAGGGCTACGACCAGGCGGAAGCCTTTGCCAAGGAGCTTGGCGCCTTAGCCTTTTGTCTCAGCGGTGCAGGTCCCACCTGCCTTTGTCTTACCGACAGCGACGGCTTTGCAGAAAAAATGGAAGAGAAGCTTCGCAGTATAGGTCTTAACTGGCAGGTATTAAGCCTTCCCGTTGATACCGAGGGTGCAAAAATTATATAAAATAAAAACGACGGTTAAACCGTCGTTTTTTCATTTTAAAAGGCTTGCTTTTTTAAGAGAGATAATAATTGCGGGAATAAGTATAAGCTGAGCTATTATACCGGGAACTGCTTCTAAAAAGGCTCTTGTGAAAAAGATTTCTAAAGTAAAAACCGTTCCGTTCAAATAATAGAGAAATGCGCTTACCGCTCCCCAAATTATGCGTCCTATAAGCATAGAAGAAACAAGGGAAATATAAATTCCGCCCTTAATATTTTTCACATAAAGGTAAACAATTCCTATAGCAACACCGTAGGCGCACAGCTCTACCGCCATAGCAACGGCGTTTGGGAAAAAGGCCGGCTTTGAAAACACAAGGGAACGGAAAAGCGGTAATACTATTCCTATTGCTCCGCCATACCGCCAGCCGCATATAACTCCGCAAAGCATTACGGGAAGGTGCATAGGAAGGAGCATATTACCTATTTCCCGTATTTGCATGGTTATACTCGGCAACACCATTCCAACTGCCAAAAACATAGCCGACAGCACCATTTTATTTAAAACAGTCTTTTTCATTTCATTACCACCAACTCGTAATTTTGCGTACCGAGACCTATTTTTTCGCCGTGAGCAAGACAGCTTTTCCACTCGCAGTTAGGCTGGCTGTTACGGAAATGGTCGTGGTGGTCAACAAAATCAGCCTTAGCCATATTATCGCTGAGCTGACTGCCTTCAATAGGCTTTTGCATTAAGCAAGCATCGGCGCAGGCTCTGTCCAGCGCTATCATATCATTGCTTACAAACATACCTATATCGGGAAGAATGGGCGCATCGTTGTCCGGATGGCAATCGCAGTTGGGAGAAATATCCTGCACCATATTAATATGGAACTGAGGTCTGCCGGAAACTACCGCCTTAGCATATTCTGCCATTTTGCAATTAAGCTCAAAATTGGCGCTGTAATTTATATTTTCAATAGCATCGAAGTTACAGCCGCCTATACACCTGCCGCAGCCCACACATTTATTTACGTCAATATGAGCAATACGGCCTTGGTCGTAGGAGATAGCACCGTGAGCACATTGCTTTTGGCAAAGCATACAGCCCTTACAACGGTCACGGAACACCTGCGGCTTACCCGAATTGTGCTGTTCCATTTTTCCTGCGCGGCTTCCGCAGCCCATACCCGTATTTTTAACGGCTCCGCCAAAGCCTGCATTCTCGTGACCCTTAAAATGGGAAAGGCTGATATATACGTCGGCATCCATTATAGCGTGACCGATTTTTGCCGATTTAACGTATTCGCCGCCCTCCACCTTAACCTCTACCTCGTCGGTACCCTTAAGGCCGTCGGCAATAATTACGGGACAGCCTGCCGAAAGCGGCGAAAAGCCGTTTTCCCAAGCAGTATACAAATGCTCTATAGCATTTTTTCTGCTGCCCGGGTAAAGGGTGTTGCAGTCGGTAAGAAAGGGCTTACCCCCAAGCTCGGTTATAACGTCGGCAAGGGCCTTGGCATAATTGGGGCGAATAAAGGCAAGGTTGCCCATTTCGCCAAAATGAATTTTAATAGCTACAAACTTGCCATTCAAGTCAAGCTTATCAATACCTGCCTTGTAAAGAAGCTTTTTAAACTTCTGAGGCATAGTGATTCCGCCGGTTGAACGGAAATCGGTAAAATATACCTTTGATTGTTTCATTATTTTTGTCCTTAAAGTGTAATATTTATTTCTTTTCCGCTTTTTTCATAAGGGGTCATTTTAATTCCCGCGCTTTCAAACATACGCTTAGCGGCAAGGGTTGAAAAGGAATCGCTGTACTTATCGCTATAGTAAATAACCTCGGCAACTCCGCTTTGAATAAGTGCCTTGGCGCATTCGTTACAGGGGAAAAGGGTAACGTATACCTTACTACCTTTAAGATTAGTACCCGAATAGTTAAGAATAGCATTAAGCTCGGCGTGGCAAACGAACATATACTTAGTGTTAAGCTCATCGCCCTCCCTGTCCCAAGGGTAAACATCGTCGTCGCAGTTTTTGGGCATACCGTTATAGCCAACCGATAAAATACGGTTTTCACTGCTTACTATACAGGCTCCGACCTGCGTGGAGGGGTCCTTACTTCTTTGAGCCGACAGCATAGCTATCCCCATAAAGTATTCGTCCCAGTTAATATAGTTTTCTCTTTTCATCGCTTTGCCTTCTTTCTGTTTAGAAAAATAAGTATTATTACCATTGCAAAAGGAAATACCGTTGCAAATAAAAACGCTGTGTTAAGCCCCTTACTGTCAGCAACCATACCCGCCATCCAAGGTCCGAAGGAACAGCCGAAGTCACCGAACATTGCAAGCAGTGCGAACATTGCGGTTGCGCCATTTGGAAAATGCGAAGCGCTAAGGCTTAAGGAGCCCGGCCACATAACCGATACTCCAAGGCCCACCAGCACGCCGGCGGCAAGGCTTACTGCAGGTATTTTGCTTAAGGAAAGCACAAGATAAGCGCACACCGTAAAGACAGAAAATACAAAAAGCACACGCTTCATGGGAATTTTATCGCCTATAAAGGAGAAAATAATTCTGCCCATACCCATACAGGCGGCAAAAAGGCAAGGGCCTACCAAATCGCCAACCAGCTTTGAAAGCTTAAGTGATTGTTCGGCAAAGGCCGACATCCAGTTGCCTACGGTAATTTCCGATGCGCCGGATAAAAACATTATAACCAGCATAACTATAAATAAGGGGGATTTTAAAAGCTCCTTAAAGCCGTTACCGCTCATTTCCTTAGGCTCAACTATAGGCACAAAGGACATAAGCAGCATAACTATAAGAGGAATAACAGACCACATTACTGCAATATATCCCCATTTTTCCGCACCCAAAAGCTTTATAAGCAGGGTTGTTACTGCAACTACAAAAACCTCACCCCAACAGAAAAAGGAGTGCAGAAAGGCCATATTTCCCGATTTATCATCAGTAGGCAAGTATTCCATAATGGGAGAAATAATAACCTCAATCAGCCCGCTTCCCACCGAATAAATTATAACGGCGCAGGTGAGCCCTGCGTAGGGCGGCAAAAGGTTTGGCAAAAGGCTTAAGGAAATAAAGCCGACAAAGGCAAAAAGCTGAGAAGCGACAGCTAATTTTCTATATCCAAAAAGCTTCACTAAGCGTATAGAAATCAAGTCGACGAATATTTGTACTACAAAACAAATAAACATAAGTCTGCCGAGCTTTTCATAGCTTATATTGTACTTGTTTTGAAGCCCTACGAAAAGAAGCGGCAAAAAGGTGCAGGCTATTGCCTGAACGACGTAGCCTAAATAACAGGCTATTTTTGTGTATTTATACTTTAACATTGGTTAATATTCCTTATAAGCTCTGCAATATCATTAGGGTTAGAGGCAATATACCTTGCGCCGCTCTTCAAAAGCTCCTCGCGGTCTCTAAAGCCCCACAGCACGCCTACCGAAATATTGCCGCTGTTAAAGGCTGTTTCCATATCCACACCCGAATCGCCTATAAAAAGGCATTCGTCGGGATTAACCTCCATTTCTGTCATAGCCAAAAACGGCATATGAGGCTCGGGCTTGGTGGGTACTCCGTCACGCTGACCGACAACCACCCTGAAGGTGCCCTCGGTAAAAAGCTTGGGAACAAGCACGTCGGTCATAGACTGCGCCTTGTTGGTGACAACAGCCATCATAATTCCCTCATCCTTAAGGGTAGCTATCAGCTCCTTAATACCGTCGTACGGCAAAGAAAGGTCGGCGCAATGCTCCTTATAATACTCGTAAAATTCCTCACGAAGCTTTAATACGTACTCCCTGTCGCCCTGCTTTTCTATGGGTAAGGCGCGGCGCATCATAACCTCGTTGCCATTGCCGACAAACCTTTTAAAGGCCTCCACCTCATGCGTCGGATGACCGTGCTTATTTAAAACGTAGTTTACCGAAGCCGCTAAATCGAACAAGGTGTTTACAAGTGTTCCGTCTAAATCGAACAAAGCTGCTTTAATCATTGCTATCCCATCCTTCATTCCTTTTACTATACCACTATTTTCACATTATTTCAAGAATACTATTGACTAAACTTATTATTATGGTTAAAATATTTATATAAACTAATAAGGAGCGTTTTTATTATGAGCGAAACAATAAAAAATGAAGATTATTCTCCCGACCTTATCAACCTTACCGATGAAGAGGGTAACGAATATAATTTTGAGGTGCTTGACCGTTTAGATACCGACACAGGCTCATATCTGGCACTTCTTCCCGTTTACGATGACCCACAGAAAATGCTTGATGATTCAGGCGAATTGGTTATTGTAAAGGAAGAGGAGGAAAACGGCGAGTTTTTCTATAGCGAAATTGAAGACGACGACGAATACGAAACCGTTGCCGACGCTTTTTCCGACCGCCTTTCCGATTTTTACGACGTAGAGGACCAATAATCTGAATTTACCGTCCTGCTCTGTTCGCGGACCGTGGCTATTATAACCCTACAACCTTATTAAAGGGGCCGTTGCTCGGACGGCGGGTATGCAGGCCTCCCACCCTTTGGTGGACGTTGGAAGCACAAAACCGCCCGGCTGGCACCCACCTGCATTTACCGCAGGTTATTAATCGCCCAATTACGGCAGAGCGGGACCCCGTAACAGCTAAAGAAAACAGACTTTTTACTAACTGTAAAAAGCCTGTTTTTTGTTATTTATATTTAATCCATCGGCTTACCTTTTTCCTTTTGTTCGGGTCGTCGGTAGGATTATATTCGGGGGTATACGCCGCTTGACAGCTTTCACAACGGCTGCTGCCCTCCTTATTTACGGTGCCGCATTTAACACATTTCCAGTTTCCCATTGCTCTGCCCTTATAGACTTCGGAAGCCCTCTCCCCTTCGGGAGCATCCTTATTAACAATATCGTAAAGCTCCTTAACCTTATAACGAAGCTTTGATAAATCGTATTCAAGGTCGTCGATAGTATTAATATTATGAATTATTGCAATTATGGGCACAAGGCTGAGCGCATTAAGTCCGCTTAAAAAAATTGCGGCAAAAAGCGATGCCGGAAGCAACATAAAAAAAGCTGCAACCGTAAGTGTTATTTCAATTACCAAGAGAACATAAAGCAGTTTTTTCATCATTTATTAATACCTTACTTTTCAAAAATTATAAGCTTATCCTTGTCCTTATTCTGATAAAGACGAATATAATCTACGGTATATTCAATAACCTTGGTTTCGTTATCGGCAAGCTGAGAGCCGGAAGGCGCCCACGAGCTTCCCTTGTTAAATACAAAGTTATTAAGAATTACGTAGTGGTAATCCTGAAAGCCCTCCATACCAGGAAGGTCGGGCGCAAATTCACCCGAATCATCAACCTTTAGGGTGCAATATAAATTACCGTCAATGTAAAAACGGTACTGAGTGTCGGTCCATTCAAAGCCGTAGGTATGCCAGTCGGTGGCCTCTTGGTTAGAAGCAAAGATATACTCTCTTCGGTCACCTACACCGCCGGAATAATGCTCCTCACCCCATTTATGTAAGCAGTTTTCAAGGCTCGTTTCATCGGAGAATACTTCAAAAATATCAATTTCCGCTTGATAATTAGTGCTGTAAAGACCGGGGTAGGATTTTTCCCAGAAGGAAGGCCAAGCACCGTGCTCAAAGGGAACCTTAGCGCGCATTTCAAGATAGCCGCCGATATAAGCCATAGTACCGTAGGTAGTTATACCATCGGGAATCGAATAATGATAGGCTCCCCCTTCGGGACGGGCATACATTGTCATAGTTCCGTTTTCAAAGGAAAGATTGGAATCATCCTTGGTTAGTTTAAGGGAGGGATTATTCATAGTACGGTGGTATGCCATTTTGGTTTGGCTCAAGGAGGTTACGTTTTCAAATTCCTCACTCCACACTAAGGCTCTGCCGTCGCGATTATAAACGGTTTCGGCAAGCTTCACAACACTCTGCATATTTAAAGCGGTGGTTTTCATCTTTAAAGAGCTTTTGCGCTTAGAATACCATTCCTTAAAAACATTATTTTCCTTTGTGAAGCTTTTTAAAATGCTCTCGAACAACGCATTTGCGGTGTCGGCATTTTCGTCCCTTTTAGCTATTAACGCCTTTTGGGTTGCTTCATCAAGGCTTTTCTGCATAACTATAAGCTGTTTTCCGTCGGTTTCTCTTGCAATAATGATATCGTTGAAAATTTCTCTTTCGCCGGTATTATAGTCCATTACTGCAGCAACACAGTAAACGGTAAATTCACCCTCCTTAAAAAGGGTGGCAGTGCCTATAAACTTGGTATTGGAGCCTAAAAGGAAGCTCATATCATCCTGAAGCTCATCACTTGTAAGCTTATCAAGGGGCTCCATACATTTTTCAAACATATAACCCGTAGGGCATGCATATAAATTGCGAAGGGTTGCCTCAAGAGCTTCTCTTTTTGCCATTTCGTCTTCGGTTTCGGTGTAAGCGCTTCCTTTTACTTCACCCGAGCAGGCGCAAAGTCCGAAAACAAGAAGCACGCACAGTAATAATGAAATAATTTTACGCATAATATATCTCCTTAAAGTTATTACTCTCTCATTTTACCAAAAAAGCAGTTTTATTGCAATACAAAAAAAATCGCCTGCCGTAGAGGCGCACTCCGTAAAGGAAGTGCGCCTCAGTTATATTCGCCTTGCGGCGAGTTATATTGCTACGCAGTTATATTATGCTACGCATAGTTATATTGCCCTTCGGGCAGTTTTAAGGGCGAATATAATATAACTAAAACCACAAGGTTTTAATATAACTCTTTAGAAATATCTCGCCTTTGGCGAGGTATTCTAAAGAATATAACTGTGAGACCTGTCTCACAATATCACTCATTACAATTATCCTTGAGATAGGTATAATTTTAAAGTATGTAACCCACTATGACACTTATCTGTAGAAAGTGTCAATTTTTATATAAAAAAGAAAATAGGGAGAACACTTCTTTACGAAGTGTCTCCCTATGGCACAGGCGATTAATGCTATTCCAATTATTTTTCTACGTATGAAAGAACCTCAGCAGGAAGCTCATCCTCGTTAGCGGAAACAGTAAAGAAGAATTCAATCTTGGTTTCCTCTGCCAAAGCTTCAACCTTCTTAAGGAAATCGGCAAGCTCTGCGTAATCACGGGAACCGATGCGAAGAGTTGCATCGCCGAAAATGTTGGTAACGTCGTAGTTGCCTGCACAAACACCGCAAATCATTCCGTAATAAGCATCAAAGCCCTTAATTCCGTAATGGTCGGCGTCAATAAGTCTAACCTTATGAGTAATACTAAACTTTAAGGTGTCACCCTGCTCAAAACAAACAACACAACCGTTGCTCTTTTCTGCAGCAGCGTTCACAACATCCATTAACTTTTTGGTTTTGCCGGAACCCTTTTTACCAATGATGATTTTTACCATAATAACCAGCTCCTTTTATATTCACCGCTTATAGCGGATATTTTACAGTCCGAGTCTTGCTTCAAGGTCGGCCTTTTCGGCTTCGTAGCCGGGCTTACCCAAAAGCGCGAACATATTCTTTTTATAGCTTTCAACACCGGGTTGATCAAAGGGATTAACACCCAGCACGTAGCCCGAAATTGCACAAGCCTTTTCAAAGAAGTAAATGAGACGGCCGAGGTTTTCCTCGTCAGCCTTATCAACGTTAATTACAAGATTAGGCACTCCACCGTCGGTATGGGCGAGTACGGTGCCCTGAAATGCCTTTTCGTTTACAAAGGACATGGGCTTTCCTGCGAGGAAATTAAGGCCGTCGCCGTTGTTTTCCTCCTCCTCGATAATAAGGTCGCTTCCCGTATCACCTATAGTAACAACGGTTTCGAACAGCATTCTGCTTCCGTCCTGAATGTACTGACCCATAGAATGAAGGTCGGTAGAAAAGGTTACCGAAGCGGGGAAAATACCTTTATTATCCTTGCCCTCGCTTTCACCGAAAAGCTGTTTGTACCATTCAGCCATCATAGTAAAGCGCGGCTCGTAGCTAACCAGCATTTCAACAGCCTTACCCTTGCGGTAAAAAGCGTTACGGAGCGCCGCATACTGATAACATTCGTTCTTTTCAATATCGCAAACGTTATATTCCTTTGCGGCCTCGGCTGCACCCTTCATAAGAGCGTCGATATCAGCGCCTGCGGCGGCAATGGGTAAAAGGCCAACGGCGGTAAGCACCGAGAAACGGCCGCCAACGTCGTCGGGCACTACAAAGCACTCGTAGCCTTTTTCGTCTGCCAAAGCCTTAAGAGTACCCCTTGCGCGGTCGGTAGTGCAGTAAATACGCTCTGCCGCTTCCTTTTCGCCGTACTTTTCTTCCAAATACTTTCTGAGAACACGGAAGGCTACAGCGGGCTCGGTAGTGGTACCGCTTTTAGATATAATGTTAAGAGAAACACGTTTATTTTCGCAGAGAGCGAGAATATCGTTAAGATAAGAACCGCTGATGGAATTGCCTGCAAAATAAATTTCAGGGCCGTTTCCTTTAAGGTTATTGTAGAAGGGACCCTTTAAAAACTCAATAGCGGCCCTTGCACCAAGATAGCTTCCGCCAATGCCTATTACAATAAGAATATCGGTGTCGTTTTTAATTTTTTCGGCAGCCTTTTTAATTCTTACGAATTCATCCTTATCGTAATCGGTGGGTAGAGTTACCCAACCCAAAAAATCGTTACCCAAGCCGTTTTTATTATTTACGGTGTCATGGGCGGCATAAATTGCAGGTGTAATACCTACTATATCGTTATCACGCAAAAAGCTTTTTGCGTACTTATAGCTGAATTTAATTGCCATTGTAAATCTCCTCACTTTTTCTTGTTCTTATTGTACTATAATTTCAGTTGTTTTTCAATATAAAAATGAAATTTTTTAGAAAAAATTCACAACTTTGACCCTAAAGGCTGAACAAATACTTGAGCAATATAACAAAAGAACGCCATAAATTTATCTTGTGAGCGTTTTCGGTGGCGACAAGCTCTAAATTGCCTATCTCCTCCCCGTCAAGAAGTATTCTGACCTGCCCTATCGCCTGCCCCTTTTTTATGGGAGCGCTTATTTCATCGGGCAAAATGCTTTCGGTGGTAATCTTACCCTTAAGGCTTTTCTTTAAAACGGTGGAAAAGCTGCCGTCAACCTTTACGCCAATGCTTCTTACCGTTCCCTTTTTAACCGGTACTACGGTTCCTTCGTCAATATCGGGCGTGACAGTCACACCCGTAAAATTAGCGAAGCCGTAATTTAAAAGCTTTTGAGCCGCGCCAAATCGGTGAGCAGAGGTATCCGCCCCCATAACAACCGCAACAAGCTCTAAGCCGTCCCTTTTTGCCGAAGCAGAAAGGCAATAGCCTGCGTGAGCGGTGGTGCCCGTTTTCAGTCCGGTACAACCCTTATAAAAGCGTACCAGCTTATTAGTGCTTACAAGCTCCGATTCACCGTTTCGCAAGGCATCCATCCAAATAGTCGTATACTCGGTAATTTTTTCGTGCTTTAAAAGCTCTGCCGACATAATCGCCACGTCGTGAGCGGAGGAATAATGATTTTCGTGGTCAAGACCCGTAGAATTAACAAAATTAGTATTATTCATACCAAGGGCCTTAGCCTTTTGATTCATCATATTCACAAAGCTTTCTTCGCTCCCTGCCACCGCTTCGGCCAAAAGCACCGTTGCATCGTTTGCCGAAACAACGGCTACCGCCTTTATTAAATCGTGCACGCTCATTTGCTCGTTTACCTCAAGCCAAATTTGACTGCCCCCAAGGCTTGCGGCGGTTTCGCTGCAGGAAAGCATTGTATCAAAGCCGAATTGTCCGTTTTCAATGGCCTCCATAATAAGTATAAGGGACATTATTTTGGTAATTGAGGCAGGCGGAATTTTTTCGTCCTGATTACTTTCGTAAAGTATTTTGCCCGTTGTGGGCTCCATAAGTATTGCTGATTTCGAATTAAGCTCCAATTCTTCTGCCGTTGCCACGGTAGGTACGGCAGGCAACGGTGTTAAATCTATTTCCTCCTCGCTTATTACCCGCGCATCAGCGGGAAAGGAAAAAGCAAAAACAAAGCACAGTAAAAAAGCCAAAAATTTTCTCATAAAAAAAGCACACCCCTTAATAAGGAGTATGCTTTAATATTAAGTTTAATAACCTAAGTCACAATTACATATAATAACCTTTATTCTGTCCTTAATAAGCTGATAGGACTGCACAATATAGCTGCAGCAAATTCGACTTTCACCTGCACAGCCGTCAGACAGGGAATGCTCACCGTTTAAAAGGGCCATACATTTTTCCTTATAGGTGCAGTAATTATTTTTATTAAGCCTTTGGCAGTTTTTGGGGGCGGCAATTTTTTTAATACGCTCAAAGCCTTCCTCGGCATTCTTTACGATTTTATTTTTGCCAACCACCACAATAACGCTTTTAGGGCCGTACACAAGGGCGGCACCGCGGTTGCCGAAACCGTCAACGTTAATAAGCTCACCCTTTTCGCTTATTGCGTTGCTTGAGGTTAAAAATACGTCGCTGAGCAAGCCCTTACGCAGAGTTTCCATTCGTTCTTCGTTGGTTAAATTTTCATCATAGCGGTCAATTATATTATAGCCGCCGCCTCGAACAAGTGCGGTTGCCCCGATTTCCTTAAGGGTAACGCTTCCGCCAAGGCCTATTAAATCGTCCTTTCCTATAAGGCTCTTTAAAATTTCTAAGGCCTCTTGGCCGTTTTCAGCATAAAATGGCACCATATTATTCCTTTTAAGCGCCTCCATTGTTCTTTTAATTTGTTCGTTCATATTATTGTTCCTCCGCCTATAAGCATATCGCCGTCGTAAAATACCGCCGCCTGTCCGGGTGCGGGAGCGCGTTGAGGCTCGACAAAAATAAGAATCGCTTCATTTTCTCCCGTCACCTTAAGAATAGCGTCGGATTCCTTATGGCGATACCTTAGCTTTGCTTTCACCTTGATTTCACGGTCAGGAGCATCAAAAGGAATAAAGTTAACGTCTTTAAGCTTAACCTCTGTTTTAAAAAGTAATTCTTCATTATCACTTAAAACCACACGGTTTTGGTCTACCTGTTTTTCCAGCACAAAAGCGGGTTTTCCAAGGGCAATACCTAACCCCTTTCGCTGACCGACGGTGTAACGGATAAGGCCTTTGTGCTTACCTAACACCTTGCCGTCTGCCGACACGTAGTCTCCTTCGGGATAAGCCTTACCCGTATGACGTTCAATAAAGCCTGCATAGTCACCGTCGGGCACAAAGCAAATATCCTGACTGTCGGGTCGGTCGGCTACGCTGAGCCCTATTTCCTTTGCCTTTTCCCTAACACGCTCCTTGCTAAGGGCGGAAAGGGGCATTAAAATACGGCTCAGCTCATTTTGGCTGAGCTTATACAGCATATAGGTTTGATCCTTTTGCTTATCTTCGGGGCGGTAAAGTAAATATCTGCCCGATGCCTCATCGTACTTAATACTTGAATAATGCCCCGTGGCAACAAAGTCGGCACCGATTTGGTCCGCAATGCTCAGCATTTCGGCAAACTTTACCGCCTTATTGCATAAAACACAAGGATTCGGAGTTAAACCGTTTTCGTAAGAATCAATAAAATTCTTTATTACGGTGTTCTTGAAAGCCTCTCGGCGGTCAACTATAATATGCTCTATCCCCAACCTCTTACAAACTGCGGCGGCGTCACGCTCGTCGGCAGTACCGGTGGTTGGATCTTCTTTATAAAGAGAAAGGGTAACGCCTATAACCTCATACCCCTGCTCCTTTAAAACCGCGGCGGCAACCGAGGAGTCTACCCCTCCGCTCATTCCGATAATAACCTTTTTCATTATATCACCATATACATTATATTACATTTTATATATTACCGCAAGAGAAAACGAACGCATTTTTTTATTGAAAAACATTATAATTAGTGATATTATAAAATTAAAGAAAAAAGTTTTCCAAAATCGCGCATTTTGTTTCGTTATAGATAATAAAGGAATAAAAATATTCTTTGCAAAGGAGTTTTAATTATGTTTAAAAAGGTATTGTCATTTGTTATTGTTTGTTGCCTTATTTTTACGTCTATACCGTTATCGGTATCGGCGGCAGCCCCTTTTGAAAGCGGAACAGGAAGCGTGGATGACCCTTACGTAATCGCAACGGCTATGCAGTTAGATAAAATAAGGAACTATAGCGACTCACATTTCATATTAAAAAACGATATCGAATTCACCGAAGAAGACTTTTCGGAAAACGGTAATTTTTATAACGATAGCTGTGGTTGGATACCAATTAAAAACTTTTCGGGAAGTCTAAACGGAAACGGTTTTACCATAGCCTATCTTTATTCTTACGTTGAAAGTAAATATACTGCCTATGCAGGACTTATTGCAGAAAACTCAGGCACCGTTTCAAATTTAAACTTATATGAGTGTTACGTGGTGGCAGACTCACTTAACGATGCCTATGCAGGTGCTATCGCGGCTGTTAATACCGGCACTATAACCCAATGCTATTCCCACGGTTACGTTTATTCGGTTAAAGCCTATAGCGCCTTTGCAGGCGGAATTTGCGGAAAAAATACCGGTACCGTTTCTATTTGTGTGAATTACGCCATGATAGACAGTGAAGGAGAAAACTTTGCCAATGACTACTATTCGGGCGGTATTGCAGGTCTTAACACATCCGAAGGAATTTTGACCTACTGTTATAACTACGGATACATATACGGAAAAACCGCAGGCGGTATTGCAGGAAATAACGACGGCGCATATATATTAATCTGCCAAAACAAAGGCATTATAAATAAGCAAACCGACGGATACTTTTCAGTATGCTCGGGCGGTATCGCAGGCAGAAATGAAAATGGCTCGTTAATTCAGGCTTGTATTAATTCAACCAGCGTTTGTGTCATAACAGATTACGAAAAAGCAGTATCAGGCGGTATTGCGGGTTATAACATCAATTCCCAAATCGCTGATTGCTATAATACCGGCAATATCTCCTCCCGCTCTCTTGCAGCCGAAGTTCCGTCGCTTTATACGGGCGGTATAGTCGGCATAAACCAATCTGACGAAACGAATGAATTTTTTAGTGAAAGTATTTATTGCGTATATAACACGGGTGAAACTGCCATAAACATTTATAATTCTGCCACTAAAAAATACAGGGGCGGACTCGCAGGAGACACAAACTGCCATCTTGTAAACGCTTATTATGTTACCAATATAGCTTTTGGTGTCGGTAGCAAATCATTCGAAAGCGATGCTATATATCTTGAAAGTTCTCAGATGTCAAGCCCTGAATCTTTTAAAGGCTTTGACTTTGATAATATGTGGTGGCTTCATACCGAAAGCGGATATCTATATCCCCAATTAACCCTGATAAGTGAAAAGCCGGCAACGGGTGTAAGTATTATGGGAAACACCAATACGGTATTTTACGTAGGTAACGAACCCGATTTTTCGGGCGGAACAATGTCAGTGCATTTTGAAAACGGAAAATCCTTGTATCTGGACGCTTCAAAGCTTATCTACGTTACCGAACCCGATATAAATAAAATAGGCGAACAAACAATATACGCCATTTACGCAGGTCACCCCTTCCAGTTCAGAATAACATATATTAAAGAAAATCCCGATTCTATAGTTATTAACAAACTACCCGATAAACTTGTTTACTTAAGAGGAGAAGAATTAGATTTACGTTGGATATCCTTAAGCGCAATTTACGACGATTTCAAATACTTCATAAACGTAGAAGAAGCCGACGTCACTTATGATAAAAACGCTCTCGGTGACGTAGAAGTCACTATTAACTACAAAGGGGCTTCTACTTCCTTTAACATAAACGTTGTTTCGGAAATTATCACTCGCATAACTCCTGAAAGCACTTCTATCGTACTCCAAAAATCAGGAGATAACTTAATTATGGACAAGAACGTCCTTACGGTATATTATAAAACCGAAACAGGCGGTTACCAAAAGAAAGTCAATATCACACCTGATATGCTTATTCAATACGACCCAAATAAACTAGGCTGGCAGTCAAGCGCTTTGGTTTGTTATGAAGGTTACAAAGCCTTCGTTGACATTTGCATTACGGAATGTAAACCCGGAGACGTTAACGGTGACACAACTGTAGATACGGCAGATTTAGCCAATTTAAAGCTATATCTTGCTCAAATTAAGACCCTTCCCACCGCATTTGCTATCAGCGCCGATTTCGACGGTAGTTCAAAGGTTGACACAACAGATCTTGCCACCCTGAAACTTCATCTGGCAAATATACGATAAATTCCACTTTTACCTCTAATCAAACAACTTAATTAAAAGCCTTCGGACAATCCGAAGGCTTTTAATATATTTTATTTAAAAACTATTATTTTTTATAATCATGGCAACTTTCCTTCATAGGACAGCCCCCACATCCGCAGGAGCAGCCGCCCTTGCCGTTTTTCTTTTTCTTTACTTCGTTTACCATTATAAGCACTACTACTGCGGCAATCAATACCGAAATAATTATTGTTGGCCACATAAAATTCACCTTACTTTAAATTGAGAGTATTTTCATTATATTTATTTTTACGAAGGAGCATATAAAGCATAAAGATAAGCACTACCGCCGCAATAACCGTTCCTATTATATTTCCGCCTGCCTTGGTAAACCAAGCGCCGAACTGATATATAATAAGGGAAACGGCGTAAGCCAAAGCGCACATATAGGCTATTGCGCCTACCGTCCACTTGGGGCTGTTCATTTCTCTTTTAATTGCACCCATTGCGGCAAAGCAGGGAGCGCAAAGAAGATTAAATACCATAAAGGAATAGCCTGCAAGCTTTCCGCCGAGGATGGTAGCGAAAGCAGCTTCGGCAGAGTCGTAGCCTAAAGCACCGAACACGCCTACAACCTCTTCCTTAGCAACAAGACCTAAAACGGTTGCAACGGTTGCTTGCCAATTACCGAAGCCGAGAGGCTTAAAGATTACGGCAACAAAGGAGCCTATTACGTTAAGTATAGAAGTCTCCTCACCGTCACCTATGTAATGGAAGCCACCCTCAAAGGTAAGGCTGTCAAGCACCCAAATAATAACGCTTGCGGCAAGAATAACGGTACCTGCACGCTTAATAAAGGACCAGCCGCGCTCCCAAACCGTTCTTGCTACGTTAGAAGCAAGGGGTAAATGATAGGTGGGAAGCTCCATAACGAAGGGAGAAGGCTTGCCTGCAAAGGGCTTAGTCTTTTTAAGAATAATTCCCGAAATAATCACTGCGGCAACACCAATAAAGTAGGCGGAGGTTGCTATAACTGCGCTTCCTCCAAACAGCGCGCCTGCTACAAGTCCAACAATAGGCATTTTAGCGCCGCAGGGAATAAAGCCCGTTGTCATAATGGTTATTCTTCTGTCTCTGTCCTGATCAATGGTACGACTTGCCATAATGCCGGGAACGCCGCAGCCCGAAGCAACCAGCATAGGAATAAAGGATTTTCCCGAAAGGCCGAACTTTCTGAAAAGCTTATCCATAATAAAGGCAACACGGGACATATATCCGCAGTCCTCAAGCAGGGACAGCATTAAAAACAGAATAAGCATTTGAGGAACGAAGCCGAGTACTGCGCCTACACCGCCTATTATACCGTCGGAAATAAGGCTGTTGAGCCAATCCATAGTGCCTATTGCTTCAAGACCCTTATGAACGTAAGGGACAATCCATTCGCCGAAAAGGGTGTCGTTCATAAAGCCTACGGTCCAGTCACCTATAGAACCGATTGATATGTAGTAAACAAGGAACATTGCAATAGCGAAAATAGGAAGAGCGAGGAAACGGTTGGTAACAACCTTATCGATTTTATCCGACATCGACATCATACCTATACTCTTTTTCTTACAGCAATCCTTAAGTATTTTTTCAATAAACTCGTAACGCTCGTTTATAATAATGCTTTCGGCGGTATCGTCAAAATGCTTTTCAACGTGCTGAATATCCTTTTCGATATGCTCTAAAAGCTGTTTATCAAGGTTTAAATCCTTTATAACCATTTCATCGCGTTCAAAGATTTTAATTGCATACCAGCGTTGCTGAACGTCTGCCATATTGTGAATGGCGGCTTCTTCAATATGCGCAACGGCATGCTCAACGTCGCCCGAGAAAATATGCTCGGGTAAAACCTCCTTGCCCGCAATTTCAATAGCGGCATTTGCGGCCTCCTCAATACCCTCGCCCTTAAGCGCCGATATTTCAACAATAGGGCAACGGATAGCTTTGCTAAGCTTTTCGATTTCTATTTTATCGCCGTTTTTACGAACAAGGTCCATCATATTAATAGCGATAACAACGGGAATACCAAGCTCCATAAGCTGAGTGGTAAGATAAAGGTTTCGCTCAATATTTGTGCCGTCAACTATGTTAAGTATAACGTCGGGGCGCTCACCTACAAGATAGTTTCTTGCAACAACCTCCTCGGGAGTATAAGGAGAAAGAGAATAAATACCCGGAAGGTCGGTAACTATTACGTCGGGATTTTTCTTTAATTTTCCTTCCTTTTTCTCAACGGTTACGCCGGGCCAGTTGCCCACGTACTGATTAGAACCCGTAAGAGCGTTAAAGAGGGTTGTTTTACCGCTGTTTGGGTTACCTGCCAATGCAATTTTAATACCCATTTTACTTCCTCCTATTCCACCTCTACCATTTCGGCATCGGCCTTACGAAGGGATAATTCATATCCCCTTACCTGAAGCTCAAAGGGGTCGCCCAAGGGAGCAACCTTACGCACGTAAATACGCGTACCCTTGGTTATTCCCATATCCATAATTCTGCGCTTTATTGCGCCTTCACCATGTACCTTGACAACCTTTACGGTACTGCCTACACGCACATCCTTTAACGTATTCATTTCCATCCCTCTTTCAGTTAGCCGAGGCTAACTAAGTGCTAAAAAATAACCGGTTAGCCTCAGCTAACTCCTAAAGTATAATACACCTTAAGGAATAATTTGTCAAGGGGAAAATTAAAAAAATCTGAGAAAAATCTCAGATTTTTTTAATGCTTTATTCTAATGCTTCGTGGATAAGGTTTCGCATATCGGGGTGAACAAGGGCGTTAATGCCTCCCGTTCCACAACCAAAGTATACCGCTATTTTATTTTCTATATCAATTTCGGTATAGGCACCGAAAGCACCGTCCCAACCGAATTCATAAAGCGCGCTTTTTGAAAAGCTATGCTCATTACTTACGTGGGTACGCACGCCAAGAGCATACTTATAATCGGTCATATAAAAAGCAGATTGGTTTTCATTTATTGTTTTTCTCATAAGGTCAATTCCCTCAAAGGCAACAAGGCGTTTTCCATCCTTTGTAACGCCGCCGTCACACAGCATTTGAGAAAATTTTATATAATCATCAACGGTAGTAATAACCCCTGCTCCGCCGCTTTCATATTCACTGCCAAGCTCAAACCAGTTAGTGTCAGCTTCTACGTCGGTGGTGTTGCCTGTTTGTGCATTATAGCTTTGGCGCCAAAAATACCTGTCAGGGCTTCCGAAGGTGTACTTATAATCGGTTTCGTACATACCTAAGGGATAGAAGAAGTTTTCCTTCATAAAATCACTTAATTTCTGTTTAGACACAACTTCAATAACAGCGCCTAAAATATCGTGACAAAGGCTGTAACAATAGGCCGAACCCGGCTCGAAAGCTAAAAGCATTTTAGACATTTCCTTAACGGTGCCCAAGGTATCTGCTTTTCCGCCCGTTTCATTGCGATAATTAACAATAACGGGGTTGCCGCAATCGTAAGTAAAACCCGCCGCCATTTGCATAAGGTCGATTATACGAATAGGGTTTTCCGCCTTAACCTTTCCGTTTTCGGCTTTTATATACATTTCACCGAATTCGGGAATATAATCCGAAAGGTTATCGTAAAGCCCAAGCTTTCCTTCGGTTATAAGCTTCATAACAGCGGTGCAGGTAATAACCTTACTGCAGGAATAAATACGGTAAATTTCATTGCCTTGCACAGGCCTTTTACATTCCTTATCGGAAAAGCCGAACTGATGACGGTAAACGGTTTCACCGTTTTTATTAACAATAAGGTCGCCGCCGCGAATACCAAAGCGTTCATTTAAGGAATCAAGAAAATCAGTAAGCTTAGAAAAGTCCATAATATCTTCTCCTAAAAAACAAAGGGCTGTATTCCTACAGCCCTAAAAATTATTTAGCGTAGTCAACTACTCTGTTTTCACGAATAAGATTTACCTTAATCTGACCGGGATATTCAAGCTCCTTTTCAATCCTTGCGGCAATATCGTGAGCAATAAGCACCATTTGGTCATCGGTAATCATTTCGGGCTTAACCACTATGCGGATTTCTCTGCCTGCCTGAATAGCAAAAGAAGTTTCAACACCGCTGAAGGAATTGGCGATTTCCTCAAGCTTTTCAAGTCGTTTAATATAGTTTTCAATGTTTTCTCTTCTTGCTCCGGGGCGAGCGGCAGAAATTGCATCAGCCGCCTGAACAATACAGGCAACAACGGTTTTAGCCTCAACCTCACCGTGGTGAGCGTGAATAGCGTGGATAACGCCTTCGCTTTCCTTACACTTTTTGGCTGCTTCAACACCGAGCTGAATATGCGAGCCTTCCTGCTCGTGGTCAAGTGCCTTACCAATATCGTGAAGGAGACCTGCACGCTTAGCCATAGTTACGTCGGCGCCCATTTCGGCGGCAATAAGACCCGAAAGGTGGCAAACCTCCATAGAATGGTTAAGAACGTTTTGACCGTAGCTGGTACGGTAATGAAGCTTACCTAAAAGCTTAATAAGCTCGGGATGGAGGTTATGTACGCCTGCTTCAATCATGGCGCGCTCACCCTCCTGCTTAATGGTAGCCTCTACCTCGGCAGTAGCCTTTGCTACAGTTTCCTCAATACGTGCGGGATGGATACGTCCGTCAAGAATAAGCTTTTCAAGAGTAATACGTGCGATTTCACGACGTACGGGGTCAAAGCTGCTGACGGTAATTGCTTCGGGGGTATCGTCAATAATAAGGTCAACACCCGTAGCGGTTTCAAGAGCACGGATGTTTCTGCCTTCGCGGCCGATAATCCTACCCTTCATTTCATCGTTGGGAAGTGCAACAACCGAAACGGTTATTTCGGAGGAGTGGTCAGCGGCACAACGCTGAATAGCGTGGCCGATAATTTCTCTTGCCAGCTTTTCCGATTCCTCCTTGGTGCGCTGTTCATATTCAAGAACACGAACAGCCTTTTCGTGAGCAAGCTCACCGTCAAGCATAGAAAGGAGATGCTCCCTTGCCTGCTCGCTGGTAAAGCCGGAAATACGCTCTAAAAGGTCTAACTGGCTGCTCTTGATTCTCTCACACTCTTCAAGCTTTTCATCAATTTCCTTGGCGCGTTTTTGGAGCTTTTCCTCCTTAGCCTCAAGGTTGTCGATTTTTTTATCAAGGTTCTCTTCTTTTTGCTGTAATCTGTTTTCCTGACGCTGTATGTCACTACGGCGTTCACGAAGCTCTTTATCGTTTTCCTGACGAAGGCGAAGCACCTCGTCCTTAGCCTCAACAAGAAGTTCCTTCTTCTTGGTTTCGGCACTCTTCATAGCGTCAGTAAGTATACGCTTGGCTTCTTCCTTAGCGGAGCCTATAGTTTTATCGTCGGATTTACGTCTATAAGACATACCGATAAAAAAGCCCACTACACCAAGCACTACCGCTACTGCGCCGCCTATGATATAAGGCAAATAGTCCATATTAAATTTTCCTCTCTATATATTAAAATGCGTTTTATTTAAGTTCCACTTCCGAGGCCGCACTTTTACCCCGGTATAAAGTCAAAGGTTTGGGGTGTTCTCGCCAAAAAACACTCCTTCACCATTGTAACCTACTGTTAGTTATTCTATCACCATTTGTTTTTTGTGTCAAGTAAAGTATATATATTGTTATGCAAAATTTTTCCTATACAATAAATAGAAATCAAAAAAGGCTGTAGAATAACTACAGCCTTGGTGTAATTTTTAAGGATTAACGGTATTATTCCTCGTCATCCTCGTCGTCCTCGTAGGTCTCATCCTCGTCGTCAATTTCTTCCTCGGTATCAAAAATGCCCTTTAATACCTTGCCCGACTTTT
Organism: Clostridia bacterium; assembly: GCA_017474125.1. Lineage (GTDB taxonomy): Bacteria > Bacillota > Clostridia > Oscillospirales > Acutalibacteraceae > SIG607. Next base: position 42,621 of record JAFVIF010000077.1, on the reverse strand, counting down.
TGCCCGATCTTACAATAAGAGCAATAGCCAAAACAATAAGGAGAACAACGAAAATGGAAACGAGAGAAATAACCACGGTTTTGGAGGATTTGCTTATAGGCTCCTTCTCTTTTTCCTCCTCGGTTGAAGCGGCGGCGGTAAACTTAACTACTCGCTGAATGGTTTTTTCAACAGTATCGTAGCTGTAATAGCCGCTGTTACCGTCGGGAGAAACTGCCGAGAATACTACGAAATCGGCAAGAGCAGTATCGGAATACTTATAGCAGGAAACGGTTTTTCCGTTAAGCTCGTAGGTAGCGTTATATAAGCCTTCAGAAGCAGGGTCGCTTACACTTTTAATTATGTAGGTGCCGCTACCGGTGGAAATGTAAAAGAATTCGCTTACCGTACCGTTTTCATAAAGGAAAAAGTCGCCTGCTCCGTCCTCGGTCAAAAGATAAAGCAACGTGATTTTACCCGAGGAGTTTTTATATGCGGCTACCTCTTTATCGCCGTAGGTAGCGGTAGAAAGGGTAAAGCCCATGGGAGGAGTAAGCAAGGAATCCTGCTGACCGATTATATACTGCTTATTGTTTACGGTTACCTTAATATCATCGGTAACGGGAGCGGTAACGTCGTTTCCGTTTTGGTCAAGACGGTTAAACACAACGGTGTAGCGTCTTGTTTGGTTTCCGTTTGTAACAACGATTACACGGGTGTTTTTACCCACCTTAAGCTGACGCTCACCCTGAACGGCAACGCTTGCGTTGGGGTCGAGGGTTTCACAGGAAAGTATACCGTCGGTTTGTGAATAGGGAACGGTAACGGTGTACTGGGTTACATTAGGGTCGAAGGCAGGTGCAAGACGTCCCGCCGAAACGGTTATAGAGGTAAGAGCCGCACTTTCGGTAGCGTTAATATCCTGATCCTGATCCTCGGTTTGCGCGTTTTTAGTGGTTAAAAAGGCTGTTGAGCCTTCAACTATACCACCCTCCTCGTCAGCACAGGCACCGTCGATAATTCTCACAGCAGAACGACCCTCGGCAATAACCTCCAAGTCGATTCTTATATAATACTTATCAGCTTGTCCGGTTGCATTAAAGGTTACGCCCGAATCAATGGTATTCGCCGTACAGTTGTTTGCACTTATGTATTTAAGAATAGCTGTATCGAAGGTAAGGGTACCCGATACTGCAGTCGCAACACCGTCAAGATTATAGGTAACGTTTACCGTAACGGTATCGCCAATCTTTGGCGATTTACTGCTAAAGCTTATTGTACTTTTACCGCTTACCGCACTTACGTTAAAGGCAAAAACGCCAACTATGAGTGCTATAGCAACAACCAAGGCACAAATTTTTTTAACTGCATTTTTCATTATTTATTCCTCCTGCACTAATCTAACTTAAGAAGCTTTCTTTGTAGCCTTGAAAGGTCTACAAGGCTTAAATTTCCGTCACCGTTTAAATCTGCCGCCAAAAAGCCGTAGCCCTCCAGCCTGCTTATGAATACAAGGTGCCGTTGCAACCACGAAAGGTCAACCAGATTAATCAAACCGTCACCGTTAAGGTCACCCTTTACACAAAGATAATAGGTATATGTTTCCTCGCCCTTATTATCGGTTATTTCAATAACGTCGCCTGTCCCGATAGTCGTTTCGCTTGAATTGCCGTTTTTTGTTATTTTGGCTGTTCCGCCTACAACGTTAAGGTTGGTAATAAAGGTTTCCCTTAAAGTGCTTTCGGGGATATCGGTTATAACGTTACCGTTAATAACCGTATATTTATCAAGAGTAAAATCAAAGGGAACCTCTTCGGGAATTTCTCTGTAAATATACAACGAATATACGTTTTCAAGTCCGCTGGTAGCGGTAACCTTAACGTCCACCCTATTGTTACCGTAATTAAGATTAACCTTTCCGCTTCCCGTAACGGTAGCATTGCTGTCGGAGGTACGCGCCGCCACAACCACACTGTCAACCGAAGACTTCACAACGAATTCGTATTCGTTTGTGTACCGCGTAAAGGTAGGGGTAAACTTGTAGCTGTCAACCGATAAATCCGCAAGGTAGCAGTTATTGTTACCCGTTTTAGTGGGATAAGGGGCCGCGCTTGACGGCATTTGCTTATAAACGGGAATATCGAAGATTAAAACCGAATCGGTGATTCTGGAATAACCGCCCTTTGCCACGTTTGCTTCGCTTGCCGCACCCTGCACGTTGGTCATATACTGATGAGAAAAGAACGGCTTGCTTATTACGTTAAACTTTTTGTAGTAAAGGGTGTCCTGTCCTTTGGAAAGGTACTTTTCGTTATACCAGACGGCACCACCTATAATGGCCTTAGTTCTCGTATTCCACGGACGCATATACTTTTCATTTGCGCTTTCACTTCCCTTTGCATACAAAAGACCGTACTGTATAGCACTGTAGCTGCCGCTTCGGTAAGCACGAATATTATAATAATTATAGTACCCTTCATAGCCCGAAACCGTGCCCGAAATACTTTTGCCGCCACCGCTTGAGCCCTGCTCAACAATTATCATAGCCGCAAGCGCAACGGGGCTGACACCGGACTGCTCGGCCGCTTCAATAAGCACGTCGGCATAGGTTTCGTAGGTGTCCTCGGGGAACGGCTTCTCCATAAAGGTACCTTTAAGCGCCGCCACAACGTTTTCGCGAGTATGTAGCTCGGGGATATAGGTCATAGAAGCAAACTGATAAATTCCCGATGAATTTAAAAAGTTTCGCGGGTCAAGGTAATATTCAATTACGCTGTCGGCCGCCTGCACCCAACCGCCTGAATCCCACGTTTCATAAATGCTATTGGTCCAGTCGTAGGTGCCCTCCTTCATAGATTTCCAAGCCGCACTTGCGCTTGGCGTAACAACCGAGCGACCGAGAGCGCTCTCACCCTCTACCGCTTCGTCCCAGGTTATTTCAAGATGGTCGGCAACAAACCGCCACTTGGGATACATTGCGTGAAGATTTCGCAGATAGGGCTTATAGCTTTCGGGGAAGCCCTGCTCGGTAAGATACTTCTCAAACGCCTCGTCGGTTTCATATTCTACGAGAATTTCAACGTAGGTTTCGTAAATATAAGCGGTGGCCGTTGTGTCGCCGCTTTCATAGCTGATATGGTACCACTTATCGCCGTCGGAGTCGTCCTCACAGCCTATAATGGTAACCCTTGTTCCGGCGGCAAGCTGAGTAACCGAAGCGTTCCACGTACCGGGGGCCGACCTTAGGGTTGCCGTTTTCGTAACGCTTGCGGAGTACTTTACGTCACTGCCCGTTACCGTAACGTAATCGGAATGCACGTAGCCGTCAATATTTCCGTTTTCGGTATATGCCGTAAGCTCATACCAGCGTACGCCATTATTATCGAAGCCTACACCCTTAATAAGAACGGCCGTTTCGTTTTCCAGCTTTCCGAGGCTTTCATTATTTGTACCTGCTCCCTTACGGATATTAACATCGCTGTCGTTAATATATCCGTGACGGTTATAAAGTGCCGAAGCGCTTACTCCCAAGGAAACAAAGCAGGCACTGAATATTAATAAAAAGCAAAGCACAAGGCTTATTACTTTACGCGCCGAAATCATAGAGTCTCCCTTTCTTCTAAGTGAATATTATATCCCATAATATATATTTATTATATATATTTCGACAGTTAATGTCAATAAGCTTTGTTTCATTCCTTAATATACCAAAAATTAAAAGCCGAAGAATAATTCTTCGGCTTTCTAAGCTTTAATTCTTATATTTTAAGGTGCGCATAGAATTTAAAATTGCAATAATCGCAACACCCACATCGGCAAAAACCGCACCTGCCATTCCCGTAGCGCCAAAGGCACCAAGCAACAGGAAAAGCGCCTTAATTCCCAAGGCAAAAACAATATTTTGGGTTGCAATATCGCAGGTTTTACGGGCAATTTTTATTGCAAGAGGAATTTTGTTTATATCATCGTCGGCAATAACCACGTCGGCGGCCTCTATTGCCGCATCACTTCCCAAAGCACCCATAGCAATACCCACGTCGGCACGCGTAAGCACGGGAGCATCATTAATGCCATCCCCCGCAAATATAACCTTGCCCTCGCTGCTTGATATAATACCTTCTAAAATTTCCACCTTATCGGCAGGTAAAAGCTCGTGGTAAGCCTTTTCAATGTGAAGGGCACTTGCAACCCTTTCGGCGACCTCTTGCTTGTCCCCCGTGAGCATTACAATATTTTCTATTTCTGCTTCTTTAAGGCTTAAAACGGCCTTTTCGGCGTTTTCCTTAATTGTATCGGCAACGGTAATATAGCCTTCGTATTCACCGTTAACGGCAATATGCACCACGGTATCAGCTCCGTTTGATACGGTACAGCTTACACCTACTTCCTCCATAAGGGCGGCGTTACCTACGGCAACCTCCCATTTTTCCACAACGGCTATACTGCCCTTTCCCGAAACCTCGCGCAGGTTTGAAACTCTAAACCTTTTATAATCGTCACCCGAAGCGGCAACAACCGTTTTAGCTATCGGGTGATTACTGTGCTGTTCTGCGGCGGCGCATACGGCAACAAGTATTCTTTCATCCATTTTTTCGGGATAAACTCCCGTTACGGTAAAGCTTCCCTTTGTAAGAGTACCGGTTTTGTCAAAAACAACGGTATCGCATTTAGCCAACGCTTCAAGATAATTGGAGCCCTTAACAAGTATACCCCGTCGGGAGGCCGAGCCAATGCCGCCGAAAAAGGACAAGGGTACCGATATAACCAGCGCACAGGGGCAGGAAATAACGAGGAAAATAAGGGCGCGGCGCACCCATTCCATTCTGCCTGCGCTAATAAAAAGCTGAGGCACCGCCGCAAGCAAAATTGCGGCAATTACAACTATGGGTGTATAATAACGGGCAAATTTTGTAATAAAGCGCTCGCTTTTCGATTTGCTGGCCATGGAATTTTCCACAAGCTCAAGTATTTTTGATACCGAGGACTGAGCAAAGCTTTTGGTTACCCTTATTTTTATAAGAGAATCGGTACAAATACAGCCTGCAGCCACTTCGCTTCCCTCTTTAACAGAAACGGGAACCGATTCACCCGTCAGCGGCGACGCATCAATACAGGCCTCACCGCTTAAAACAACACCGTCAAGGGGAATTTTTTCACCGGGGCCGACTAAAATAACATCATCCACCGCAACCTTTTCGGGGCTTACGGTTTGCTCTTCACCGTTTATTATAACTCTGGCTTTATCGGGACGGATATTCATAAGCGCGGCAATGCTTTTTCGGCTTTTGGCCACGGCGCAGGACTGAAAAAGCTCCCCTACCTGATAAAAAAGCATTACGGCTACGCCCTCGAAAAATTCACCGAGCACTACGGCGCCGACCGAGGCTATAGACATAAGAAAATTCTCGTCGATAAACCTTCTGTGCCTAAGGCTCGAAGCCGCCTTCATTATAATATCATAGCCTATAATAAAATAGGCGGTAAGATAAAATACCGAGGACAGTATTTCTAATTTTCCGCTTTTGTCTATTAGAACGGCGGCAATTAAAAAAACCGCCGAAACGATAATACGCAGTAAAACCTGCCTTTGCTTACGGGTCATTAAATAATAGCCTTCTTTCTAAGCCTTAACAATAACGCAATCGGGCTCAATTTCCTTACAGATTTTTTGAGCCTCTTTTAAAATCTCGTCAAAACGGTTATCATCTGCCTCAATAGTCAGTTTTTGAGCGATAAAGTTAACGTTCGCGCTTATAACACCGTCGATTTTGCTGATGGCATCCTCCATTTTTGCGGCGCAGTGAGCGCAATCAAGCTCTTCTAAAGTAAATGTTTTTTTCATAATAATCACCCTTCTATTCTTCTATATGCTCCATACCGTTATTAATGATTGTTTTAACGTGGTCGTCGGCAAGGCTGTAAAAAACAGTTTTGCCTTCCCTTCTGAATTTAACAAGGCTTGCCTGTTTCAAAAGCTTTAGCTGATGCGAAATTGCCGAGGTCGTCATATTTAAAAGCCTTGCAATATCGCACACACACATTTCCGATTTTAACAGCACGTACAGTATTTTAATACGAGTCATATCCCCGAAAAGCTTATAAAGCTCCGACAGCCTGTAAAGCTTACTTTCTTCGGGCATAGCAGTTAAAACCGAGGAAATAATATCCTCGTGAACGTGTATAAATTCACACGCAGGTGCTTCGTTCATATAACCGCTCCTTTCAACAATTGAATAATTGTTCAAATGTTCTAACGTGATTATAGCACCCAAGCTCTTGAAAGTCAACTCTTTTTCTTGAAGAAAACCCCTTATAATGCTATAATAATTATAATAAAGAAGTAAAAACCTTCGGGAGGAAAATTTATGAAGCTTAATTATAAACGCACCGTACTTATAGGTCTTGCCTTTATGTCAATTTTGGCATTTTGGCAGTTTTACGATCAGGTCATTCCCTATTTGCTGGAATACACCTTTAATTTAAATACCTTTGCCGCCAATGCCATTATGTCTATCGACAATATATTGGCCATTTTTATGCTTCCTCTTTTCGGAGCCATATCCGACAGAACCAAAACACGTCTCGGCAAGCGTACCCCCTATATACTTTTCGGCACCGTAATCGCCTCCGCCCTGCTTATAGTGCTGGGCGTATTAGAGGAGCAGAAAAACTTTTGGGGCTTTATTATTGTGCTTATGGCCATTCTCGTTACAATGGCCGTTTATCGCACCCCTGCCGTTGCCTATATGCCCGACGTTACCGAAAAGCCCCTTCGCAGTAAGGCAAACGCCATAATAAATTTAGTCGGCTATATAGGCGGTATTTTCTCAACCGTTCTTATGATGTTTATGCTGAAAAGTGAAAAGAACGAGGCAGGCGAAAGCGTTTATACTTCTAATCAGTCCTTTTTGCCCGTATTTATTATCGTAGCCGCCTTTATGCTCATTTCGGTGCTGGTTATGGTATTTACCGTTAATGAAAACAAGCTTCTAAAGGAAACCAATATACAGGATGAAACAGAGCCGGAGGAAAACAAGGGCAAAAAAATGGAAAAGCCCGTGCTTAAAAGCCTTATTTTCATTCTCGCTTCGGTATTCCTTTGGTTTATGGCCTACAACGGTGTTACCACCGCCTTTTCAAGGTACTGTGTCAGCGTGTTAAAGGTTGACCTTTCCACCTCGTCAAGCTGGCTTCTTACCGCCACCATAGCGGCTATTATAGCCTTCGTTCCTCTGGGCTTTTTATCCTCAAGGCTTGGCAGAAAGGCAACCGTTTTAATCGGCGTTGCCGTTATGACCGTTTGCTACCTTGCCGCCTTCTTTATTCGCGTTCCCACACCCGTTATGTACGTTATTCTCGCGGTTATCGGCATTGGCTGGGCGGCAATTAACGTAAACTCCTTCCCTATGGTTGTGGAAATGAGCAGCGGTGCCGACGTAGGCAAATACACAGGCATTTATTACACATTTTCTATGGCGGCTCAAATAACCACTCCCCTACTTTCGGGACTTATTATTGATAATTCATCCTTTGGTTATTTGACCCTTTTCCCCTACGCCGTTATTTTTTCAGCCCTTTCCTTTATTACAATGCTGTTTGTTAAACACGGCGATTCTAAGCCACAAACCAAAAAGAGTCTACTTGAAAACTTCGATACGGAGGACTAATATGACCGCCTTTATTATTACCCTTTCGGTAATCACCTTTATTATACTCTTTTCACTGTTTCTTGTTTGCCCCGCACTAAGGCGGCACCCCGACCGAAACGTGCTAAGTGGACTTTACATTGCCCACCGCGGTCTGCACAGCCTTAAGGACGGAATCCCCGAAAACAGCCTTGAAGCCTTCAAAAGAGCAGTAAAATACGGCTTTGCAATCGAAAACGACATCCATTTAACTAAAGACGGCGCCGTTGTAGTTTTTCACGATGACACCTTAAAAAGAATGTGCGGTGTTGATAAAAGAATAAACGATTTAACCCTTAGTGAAATAAAAGAGCTCCGCCTTGCAAACACAAGCAGTACCATTCCCACCTTAGAGGAAGCCTTAAAGGAAATCGACGGCAGGGTGCCCTTGCTTATTGAATTTAAAAACGACGGCAAAACAAAGGAGCTTTGCACCGCCGCCGATAAAATATTAAGGCAGTATAAGGGAAAATATTTTGTGCAATCCTTTTATCCGCAGGTACTTTTATGGTATAAAAACCACAATAAAGAAATTTGCCGCGGACAGCTTTCCACCACCTTTAAGGGCGATTCCTTTTATAAAAGATTGGCGGGCTGCCTTATTTTCAATTTTCTTTCCCGTCCCGACTTCGTTTCCTACGAGCACCTTTACTATAATTACCTGCCACGAAAATTGTCCGCCCTTTTAGGCGCCTTCCCCGTAGGCTGGACCTATAAAAACGAGGAAGATACAGAAAAATCAAAAAATTATTTTAAAACCTTTATTTTTGAAGATTACATACCAAAGAATACGAAAAAATAAAATCTGCTTTTTGTCACAAAAAGCACTTTCTGTTTCGTTATATACAAAAAGGGAAAAAATTCAAAAAGGAGATAAAAAATGAAAAACAAAATTATATCCGCCGTGCTTATTATTCTGCTTGCACTAATTGCTCTGCTAATTATTTTTACCAATTTAATACCTTTACAGCGCGAAACAATCAGAAAACCTGTTATATACCTTTACCCCGAAACAAAGACACAGGTTTCGGTAGAGCTTAATTTAGATGGCAAGCTTACCTGCACCTATCCGAAATACGACGGCGGTTGGCAGGTTACCGCTTCCCCCGACGGCACCCTTAAAGACAAATACGGGAAAATCTATAATTATCTTTACTGGGAGGGAGAGTCGGATACCGAGTACGACTTTTCCAAGGGCTTTTGTATAAAGGGTGAAGACACAGCCGAATTCCTTGAAGCCGCGCTCTCTAAATTGGGGCTTAACCGCAAGGAAGCCAATGAATTTATAGTTTATTGGCTCCCCATTATGGAGCAAAACAAATATAACGTAATCGCTTTCCAAGGTGACAAGTATACCGATTCCGCAAGGCTTAATATATCCCCTGCTCCCGATACGGTTATACGTGTGTTTATGACATTTAAGGCTTCAAATGAATTTGTTGAAATCGAGAAGCAAACCCTTACCGCACCCTCCAGAGAAGGCTTCACCGTGGTTGAATGGGGCGGAAGTGAAATAGAATAGCAGCAAAATACACAGAAGTAAAAAGCACTTCTTGTGAAAACTTTCGTTTTAATTTTTTTGAAATTTTTGTTACAAAACGGGTGGTCAGCTTAGTTATATTACGTTTTATATAAAAGTGACGTTTGAAAATACATTGTTTTAGGAAAAGTGTTATGAAGTGTTTAAAACTAATAAAAAGTTCTATTTTAATTTTAATGTGTTTTTGCATAGCAACATCCATGATTGGTTGTAAAAAAGTCGAAAACAAGCTTTCTGCTTTTGGTATAGGAGTATATGAAGATGGAGTTGTTGTGGATGACGAGATGTTGTACATTCCTTGGACTAACGCTAAAGAAATAGCAAAGGAATATATACCTGAAGAAAAAGAAATTTCCATTGTTTATAACGGAAAGGAATACCATGCTACATATAAAGAATCCACTATAGTTGCGTATAGCGATTATGTTTATTACGTATACGTCACCCCTGATGATTATTATTTTTATATTAATGCGCAAACAGGTGAAAACGAAATATTTATAAACTATATGTGCAGAATGGACGACAGAGAACCTATTTCTTGGGCAGAGTGCAAGGAAATATCCGATAATCTGGCAAAAGAATATATAGATATTGAAACCTGTAAATTCGAAGAAAAAATAATTGGGGATTTGGGTGTTAGATATAAATACACAAAATGTCTCGGTGATTTAAAAACCGGAGAAGAAATTTTTGTTGAAATGTATAATAACGGTACACTTATTCAGTTTAACAGAAGAATGACAAATCGTTTTCCCGATTCTTTGCTAAACAATCCCGAAGTGCAAAATAGAATAAACGAATTGCAGTCAGAGTCGGCATTAGAGGTTTTGGATGAATATTTAAACAAAACCTATAAAAACGGTTTCCCTGACGGGTATCCTTACGAGATACGTGATAAACGTTTGGTTTATACAACAGATGGCAGTTTGGCTATGGTATATGAAATTTGGAGCGAAGAAGACGGACACGACAAAGATGTTCTTATTAAATAAGTGCTTAAGCAAACCCTTACAGCACCCTCCAGAGAAGGCTTCACCGTGGTTGAATGGGGCGGAAGTGAAATAGAATAGCAGCAAAAATTTTTGGGGCCTTCATTTTTGGAGCCTACTGGTCCCAAAGATGAAAAAATACGCTTTTTTTGTCACAAAACCAATTGCCTGCTTCGTTATATAAGCAAGAGACAAAATAACAGTTAAGACTTTAAAGCATTATTTTTTATTAACATAACGAGAAATGCATAACGGAGGTTAAAATATGAAATTCGGCAAAATAGCGTTACGTATACTTTTTGCGGTTATTGTTATAGCTCTAACCCTTTCAATACTGCATTTTGAGGTAGATTATTTTTCTCCCGACCCCCCTCTTGAATCCGAGAATCTTTACGACTACACCTTTAAGTTAGATAAAAAAATCTATACTCTGCCCTTCTCCTTTCAAAGCCTTACCGAGGACGGTTGGGAAATAACAACGAAGGGGTACGAAGCGCCCGCAATTATGCACGGGCACCAAACAAAAACCGTTGACGTTAAAAAGGGGGACAAGCACCTTACGGTTATTTTGCTTAACCCTACGGGAGACAGAATTGTACATACCGAGGCTGACGTTGCAGGAGTAAACGTATACGCAGACAGCAAGGTAAAATTAGAGCTCCCCAAAAATGTAACCCTTGATTTTACGGAAAAATCCTTAACCGAGGCATACGGCGAACCGTCGCTTAAATCAACTCCCAGAAAGATTACCCAATTCACCTACGAAAACTCAAAGGATTATTACGGAAAAAACAAAGCCGTATTTCGTCTTTTCAGCAAAAAAAAGAAGCCCGAACCTGTAATCGAGCTCTATAACGCAAAATTCGTTCATACCTTTGCTAAAAACCGTTTATGCGACGAGGCAGCGGCATACGTTGCACCCAAGGAGCTTTCAAATGATATTTCATCGGGCTGCTTTGAGCTTGACGGACAGCTTTATCAATTTCCCGTTCCCATAAAGGAATTTCTTGATAACGGTTGGATATTTACACACAATCCCACCGAAATATTCTCAGGTGGCGCAGGAAGCGTGGAAATTACCAAAAGCTTAAACAGTTATTCTGCAATACATCTTTATTTTTATAACCCTGCTCCGTATATGACAACTATTGAAAACTGTATGGTATACGGTATGCAAACCTCAATCAGCGATGATTATTCACTTACCCTTCCCGAAGGAATATCGACACAATCGGAATACGAAAAAATAAACGAGCTTTACGAAAAAGGCGAAACAAAGCTTAAAAAATACGACGACCCAAAGCTTAGCAACGCATTCTATTACAGCGATAAAGAAAAAGTAAGCGTAGGCCTCACCTTTAATAAAAATTTCTGCACAATTATATATTCATACAAGGATAGAAGCTATTTGGAGAACTATTATCATATTTACTAAAGTAAAAAGAGTTCAGTCACACTGAACTCTTTTTGTTTTTTTGGGACGGAAGCTGAGAAATAATTATTGCCGCGAACATAACGGTACAGCCGAGTATTTCCTTTTTAGAAAGCCGGTCGCCGAACAACGCTCCGCCGAGAGCGGCAAACACCGATTCAAAGCTCATAACAATAGAAGCAACGGTGGGATTTTCACACTGCTGTTGACCTATAATTTGCAAGGTATAGGCAACCCCGCTGCTCATTATACCAAGGAATAAAATAGGCAAGCCCGCCTTAATAATATTATGAACGGTAGGCGCTTCAAAACAGAACATAAGCACGGTTGACAGCACGCCGCAAACGAAAAACTGAATGCAGGAAAGCTTAACACCGTCTACGCTTTGGCCCAAGGTGTCAACGCATAAAATATGAAAGGCAAAGGCAACGGCGCAGATAAGCACAATAAGGTCACCGCCGTAAAAGGAGCCGATACCGCCCGAAAAGCAAAGGAGATAAAGTCCCACAACGGCAATTATTACCGCAATAAACACCGTAATACCGGGGCGCTTTTTAAGGAAAATGCCGAAAAGCGGCACAAAAAGTATGTACATGGCGGTCAAAAAGCCGGCTCTCGCGCTTGCTGCCGCCTCTACAGGATAAGCCGCAATTCCAAACTGCTGAAAGTTTGCCGCTATACAAAGGAATACACCGCATATTATACCCGTAAGCAAAAGGCGGTTTCTGTCGCTTTTGCCCTTGGGTATTAAGGGTTGCTTTTTTATTTTGGAGGTTACTGCCGACAAAAGCAGTAAAGCGCCTGCACCGACAAAGGAGCGCATAGCATTTAGGGTAAAGGGCTCAACGTATACGGCGGCCTTGTCCTGCGCCACAAAGGCAAGTCCCCAAATAACTGCTGCTATAAGCAAAATAATACTGCCGCGCAGATTTTTCATATTCATACACATAAACCAACTTTTCTATGGAATATTTTACAAAAATATAGTATAATGGTTTTAAAGGTAAAATGCAAGTCTATTTGGGAGGCAGAGCTTTATGAAAAAATACATTTTAGCTATTGATGAGGGCACCACCAGCGCACGCTCCATTCTTTTTGACCAAAAAGGAAATATAGTAGGCGTTGCCCAAAAAGAGTTTGCAGGAATTTACCCACAGGCAGGCTTTGTTGAGCAAAATCCTATGGAGATTTATGCCAGCCAATACGCCACAATGACCGAGGTTGTACTGGGCAGCGGTATATCTCCCGATGAAATTGCCGCAATCGGCATTACCAATCAGCGTGAAACTACCGTTTGTTGGGAAAAATCCTCAGGCAAGCCTGTTTATAACGCCATCGTTTGGCAATGCAGAAGAACGGCTCCCTTTTGCGAGGAGCTAAAGAGTCGAGGTCTTACCGACTACGTGAAGGAGAAAACGGGACTTCTTATCGACGCTTATTTTTCGGCAACAAAAATAAAATGGATTCTTGATAACGTAGAGGGCGCAAGGGAAAAGGCAGAAAAGGGTGATTTGCTTTTCGGCACCATTGATTCCTGGCTTATTTATAAGCTTACCGAGGGCAGGCTTCATATTACCGATTACACCAATGCTTCCCGTACAATGCTTTTTGATATTAAAAATTTATGTTGGGACAAAAGGCTGCTCAGCGAGCTTTCTATCCCCGAAAGCGTGCTTCCGAGGGTTGTAAGCAGCAGCGAGGTTTATGCTAAAATAAACTTTATGGGCGCCGAAATACCCATAAGCGGTATAGCAGGCGACCAGCAGGCGGCACTTTTCGGACAATGCTGTTTTAACGAGGGTGAAGCAAAAAACACCTACGGAACAGGTTGCTTTTTACTTATGCACAGCGGCCAAAAGGTCAACTGCAACAGCGGCGGTATTCTTACAACCGTTGCCGCCACCCTAAAGGGCGAGCCTACGCAATACGCCTACGAGGGCAGTGTTTTCGTGGGCGGCGCTGTTATTCAATGGCTAAGGGATGAAATGGGACTTATTGATGAATCTAAGGACAGCGAATATTTTGCAAAAAAGGTAAAGGACAGCGGCGGTGTTTACGTTGTACCTGCCTTTTCGGGACTCGGCGCCCCTTACTGGGATATGTACGCGCGGGGCACTATAGTAGGACTTAGCCGCGGTACGGGCAGAAATCATATTATACGCGCCTGTCTTGAGGCTATTGCCTACCAAACCGATGATTTACTGTTTGCACTTAAGGATAACCTTTCCGCTCCCCTTAACTGCCTTAAGGTTGACGGAGGCGCTTCGGCAAACAATTTACTTATGCAGTTTCAATCGGATATTTCGGGTATTAAAATTCAGCGAAATTCCTCCTGCGAGGCAACAGCCTTGGGCGCCGCATTTTTAGCGGGCCTTGCCGTGGGCTTTTGGAAAAACAAAGACGAGCTTATTTCACTTAAAAAGGACGTAACCGAGTTTACACCCCAAATTAACAACGAAAAACGCGAGGTGCTTATACGCGGCTGGAAAAAGGCTGTAGAAAAAGCAAAAGGCTGGGAGGAAGCGTAATGGAGAAAAGGTACATAAGTGTTGCTTCAAGCGACGGCATTAACACGCTAAACGTTAAAATCTACCTTCCCGACGGCGAGCCTATAGGCATTTTTCAGGCGGTACACGGTATGACCGAGCATCTTGAACGGTACGACGCTTTACTTACCGCCGTTTGCAGTAGAGGTTATTTTTGCATTATCCACGACCATTTAGGCCACGGCAAAACCGCAAAGGAAGGCGATTTGGGCTTTATTGCCAAAAAGGATGGCTGGAAAAGGCTTATTGACGACGTAGAGGCGGTTTATCAAACAGCCAATGCGCTGTATCCCGACAAAAAGCACGTTTTGCTCGGTCACAGTATGGGCTCCTTTATTACCCGTCTTTATGCCGAGCAATACGGAAATAATCTTTACACCTACATTATGATGGGTAGCGGCGCAGGTAACCCCGCCGCCGCGGCAGGCTTATTCCTTACCCGACTTATTGCAAAAATAAAGGGAGACCGCCATATATCAAATTTTATTCACAATATGGCCTTCGGCGGCTACAATAAAGGCTTTAAGGAGAATTCCGGCCGTGCTTGGCTCAGCGCCGACACCGAAAATATTGAAATTTATTCAAAGGATAAATACTGCACCTTCCGTTTTACGGTATCGGCAATGAACGACCTTATCCGTCTTAATAAGGAATGTAACCGCAAAAAATGGTTTTCTTCCCTTAAGGAAGGCTTAAATATCGTCATTATGTCGGGTAGCTGTGACCCTGTAGGGGAGCATTCTGCAGGCATTAAAAAGGTTTATAACGCACTTATAAAGCAAAACCGTTATAACGTCACCCTTAAGCTTTACGAGGGTGCTCGCCACGAAATTCTTAAGGATTTTTGTAAGGAGCAGGTTTTAAAGGATATATTAGCCCTGCTTTAATGAATTTATAATTGCTATTTCTGAATTATTGTGCTACAATATAAGACAGTATTAATGTGTACTCAGGAGAGAGAAGTAAATGATAAAAAAGGGTAAAAGCAGAAAACGCTCCGTAGGTGCCGTATCAGGCAGTAACGCAAAAGCGGCACTTTTTACGTTGGGCTTTTGTTATCTTTTCGTTATTGCGGAAATCACCTATAAAATAAGGGTATCAGGCGAAGGCTGTACTTGGGAAATTATTCTTTTGTTCCTTATGCTTACGGTTTTCGGCCTTTTCCAAAAGCTTTTTTCAAAGGGCGAAATTCCCAAAGACCTTAAGGGTGAGCCGCTTCCCACAGGGGATACGAAAAGCGACAAAAAGAAGCGCAACGCCTTTTACAGGTTTAACGCCTTCGTTTATTCCGTAATATTTTCTTTAGCACTTATAGTTGCTTTTTTAAGCGGCACCTTTATTAGTGAAATCAGCATCGGCAGTGAGCTGTTTGCAAACTCCGAAATACCGAACTTCCTTTTCGGGCTGATTATAGTAGCAGTTACCTTCCCTATTTTCTATCTTCTTTCCTTGGCCATAGAATACGTTTGGTACGAATATAAAATTTCTCAATACAATCTTCTTACAATTATAAAAAGCGAAAAGGAAGAGAAAGCCAAAAGCGAAGAAGCTGTTAAGGACGATACCAAAGAAGCCGCTGACACCGATACCAAAGAAGCCGCTGACACCGATACCGAAGCAGCCGACGACCAAGCCTATACTACCATATAAAAACAAAATTCCGATAGAATACCAAGAAGCATATCAAGGTTCTATCGGAATTTTTATTATTTTTGCTCGGTATAATAAATACTGAGTACAGCTTCAAAAAGCTTTTCCTCATCGGGGTAAAACTCAGCAAAATTATCTTCACCTTTAATTTGTTTTCCTTCAACGGAAACAAATTCCATACTTGCCGTTTCTCTATTGTCCATAAATATACCCGCCATATAAGCTATTTTACCTGCGTCAATATTGGTTACGGCATTTTTTTGCACCTTTTTATAAAGCTCAATGGGGAAAAGAATATTGTCCTTAGTTTTTTCAACAGCCTTTTCGCAATACTTTTTAATATAATCAAGCTGTCGTTGCATTCTTAAATAGCTGGCATTGGCAGTATTTTGGTTACGCATTTGAAGATAAGCAAAAACGTTACTGCCGTAAAGAGTATACTTTACACCCTTTTCATAGTGGGTAAGCCCATTATCAAGGGTTTCGTTTGGCACTACCGTTATGGGGCCTACTGCATTATGCAGTGCGGGTATGGCCTTATTATCCACCGAAAAGTAGGAATTAATCGGCATACCGTAAAGCAAGCGTGAAACCGCCTTTACGGTATTTTCACAGCTTGTTTTCTTTCCGTCGCCGTAAGCAAAGGCAAGACAAAGCTGTGTTTTTTCCACACCTACGTAGCTGCCCGATTTTGTGTAAACGTCAATATCGGTAATTGTATCGCGAGGGATTCCCAAAACGGTGGTTTTACCCGTTTTTGTATCTACCGCCAAAAGATATATTGCATCGGCCTGTCCCGCGCGCCCTATTACGTAAGCACCGCCCGAGGTTTTCTTATCATTATCAACACCAACGCAAAGCAGGGTGGCCATATTTTCGTTATACTTATATACCCTACCCTTATAAACAACGGTATTATCCTGATTTATAATAGCGGTAAAGCCTTCTCCGGGAGTCAGCTTTACGTCTCCGCTCGTCATACCCCTTTTGCCCGAATACCACATTATTCCTGCCGCCGCCAAAGTAATAATAACTATTGACATTAGACAGCAAATAAGAGTAACAATTATCCTTTTGCCCCTTTTACGGGGCTTAGGGCTTTTATTTTCGAGGCCACTGCCTTCATTTTGTAGGTTGGTCACTTGTAAGAACCCCCTGTACTAAATAGCGGTAGTTATCGTTGGTAATGCAGGTGCTGAGCGTAATAATACGGTCATCCCCCGTAACCTCAACGTCACGCCTTACGTTAACTATGGTGGATTTGGGATTTTTGGTCATTTCTATATAATCCGAAAAAACCTTTTTATCACTAAAATCAAAGGAATATAAAATGTGCCTGTTATCGTAACGGTAGGCGGAATAAATAGTATAGGTCAAAATATGCCCGGGAGTATAAATATAAATATACTTGTTTTCATTGAAAAAATCGGCCTTTCGGAATTTATGCAAGGAAGCAAACATGGAGCCGTTGTTCATATTATGTCCGTAAAGAATGGTGTTAGGGTCGGAGAAATCAGCCTTATTAAGCATTTGAGAATAAATTGAGCCTGCAAATTTATACTTGCCGTTATTATCGTGATTTAAATAATAATCCTCGGGCTTATCGTTGCTTCTGAGCACGGCATAGTCAATCTTGGTGCCGGGAACCTTTATCCAAGCATATATATCGGGATTCTTCTCCTGAAGCGCTGCAAAATCAATGGGATTATCGGGAAGTATAACCTCCTCCTTAACATCCTCGCTTTCACCTGTTTCAGAAGAGCTTACGTCGGGCGTATTATTTTCCTCAAATAAGGGAGGCAAAAAATACATACCCAAAGCAGCAATCGAAAGACAAAAAACAATAGCTGCCGCTATAAAGGTAATTTTCCACTTATTCATAAAAGCTCCTCCTGTAATGCTTGCAATAGGTATGGGCAAAAGCAAAGCTTTTGGGTCGAAGTAATGAAGCTTTGCCAACCGCCGCCTATAATATTTTTAAAGAATTATACCACAATTATACGTATATTGTCAAACAGACAAAAAAATACCTCCCCCATGGGGGAGGTATTAATCGCTTTTAATTAGCCGCGAACGCGCTTAGCGGAAGCTACTGCAGCAGCACCGGAAACAAGTGCAAGAGCAATAAGCATAACTACTACGCTGTAATCAACGCCGGTAGGAGGAGAAACAGGCTTCTCATCCTTAGGGGGAGTGATTTCAACGTCAACGCCTTCGTAAAGCTCGGAAACCTGAAGACCGTCGGCAAGGGGCTTAATGCTAACGTTAAGGTATTCACCGTTCTTAGCAACTACCTTACCGTTTTCAATTACGTAATCCTCACCTTTAACGGCAACGGTACCGTCAGCAAAGGTAACACCAATGATTTCGAAGTCAACGCCTTCCTTAGCGGCATTCATGTTCTTGTCATAGAAGCCCCAGCCTTCGAAAACGATTTCATCATTTTCTACGGGAGCAAGCTCAATGGTACCATTTTCAAGAACTGTTACCTTTTCGGCAACCTCGGAGTTTTCACCGGTGTTGGTTCTGTTAACTAAAACCTCGAAATAAACGTTTCCGCCGGGGCTCTTAAGAGCGAAAGCAGAAACAGAGAGGGAAAGTACGAGGGCAATAGCTAATACAACTGCAAATAATTTTTTCATTGTTTTCTCCTCCAAAACTGTAGAGATATTTTTAGACAATAGTATTATAACACCAAAGTTTTATAATGTAAAGACTTTTTATAAAAAATTTTTACTTTTTTTGAAGCATTGACTTAACGACCGAAAAAATGTATATTAATAACGGTGATATATCAATGCTTTTGGAAAAATATTTAAAGGATAATTTAAAATTGCCCATCAAGGCTTTAATATACGACGAGGTTTCATCCACCAATACCCTTTGCAAGGAGCTTTCAAAGGAATACAGCGAGGATATAGCCGTTATTGCACTATCTCAGAGCGGTGGCAAGGGCCGACTGGGCAGAAGCTTTTTTTCGCCGAAAAACAGCGGAATATATTTAAGTCTTTTGCTTCACCCAAAGCTTTCGGCAACGAACTCAACCAAAATAACTACCGCCGCCGCAGTAGCCGCGGCGCAGGCAATAGACAAAATATCAAATAAAAAAAGCCTTATAAAATGGGTTAACGACCTTTACCTTGACGGCAAAAAGGTTTGCGGAATCCTTACCGAAGCCGCCTTTTCGGGAAACGGTCAGGGCCTTGACTATGCAATACTTGGAATAGGCGTAAACCTTTACAGCCCAAATAACGGCTTCCCAAAGGATATTATTAATAAGGCAGGAAGCGTTTTCGGTGAAATCAAAGCGAATCCAAAGGCTTTTGCGGATTTTTTAAGCCTTTTCATAAACAATTTTTACGTTATTTACAATGAGCTGCCGCAAAACGGTTATATGGACGAATACCGACAAAGGAATATGCTTTTTGGAAAAGCGGTTTCTTTTATAAGAGACGGAAAAGAAATATCGGCAACGGTAGAGGGTATCGATGATAACGCGGGAATTATACTCAAAACCGAGAACGGCCTTTTTACCCTTACGGCAGGCGAGGTTTCTCTTATAATAAAGTAAAAAAAGATGTGCAATGCACATCTTTTCTTTTTTATTCTACGCTTTCGGTTATTGCAGAGCCGTTTTCGTCAAGCATAATATGAATCTTCATATCACCTTGCGCTTCAATTACAGTATATGTAGCAACGGGCACTGCGTAGTCGGTAGAGGTAAAGCCTTCCTTGGGGATACCGCTTTTTTGGCTTTCAAGAGCAAAGGTTTCGGTATAGCAGCCGTTTTCATCAAGAACAACCTCAATATTCTTAGGACCAAAGAAGCCGAAGGTTACCTGAAGAGTTAATTTACAGTCGGCAAACTCCATTTTATTAGCAGTTTTGGGAGACACCTTAACGGTGGCGTTAACCGTTCCCCACTTCCAGCGTCCGCCCTTATAATCGGGATTGTCACCGTCGTAAGCGCTGTAGTTGGTAGCAAGACTGTCGAAGTCAACGTCAACCTGCAAATAGGTTTCAAAATTTGATTTTCTGAGTTTTTTATCTTTTACAATTTCACTCGGGGTACCGCAAGCAACAAGAGTAAACACTAATGCAACAACCAATAGGGCACAAATAAGTTTTTTCATAAGTGCAATTCTCCTTTTTATTTGTTTTAGCACAGTATACCATACTAATTTTAAATAAACAACACTTTTTTATTGACGGCGATTTATTCCAATGATTTATAATATGCTACCGCTAAAGCATCACACCGCTCGTTTTCGGGGTGACCGTTATGGCCCTTCACCCAAACGATTTCAACGCTGTGCTTATTAAAAAGGGTTAATATTTCCTCCCACAAGTCAACATTTAAGGCAGGCTTTTTGTCGGCCTTGCGCCAGCCGTTGTTTTTCCAGGACTGAGCCCAGCCCTTAGTTATGCCGTCGGCAAGATATTTTGAATCGGTGGTAAGAGTAACCCTGCAGGGCTCCTTCAGCGCGCGAAGCGCCATAATAGCCGCCGTAAGCTCCATTCGGTTATTGGTGGTTTCAATTTCGCCCCCCGAAAGCTCCTTCTCGATTTTTCCGTAGCGGAGCACCGCGCCCCAGCCACCCGGACCGGGATTGCCCGAGCAGGCGCCGTCGGTAAAAATTTCAACTTCCTTCATAATTAATACTTCCTATAGCTTCCTATTACCTTGCCCAGCACCGAAGGGTTTTCGGGATAAATAGGGTCAAAATCGGGGTTTTCGGGCATAAATACAACCTGACCGTTTTTGTAAAGCAATCTTTTAACGGTTGCCTCATCCCCATCCATTCCTATTATAATATCCCCTTCCCTGTACCGAGCGTTTTTGTCTGCAACAACAATATCGCCGTCAAGTATTCCTGCATCTCTCATAGAAAGGCCCACCACCCTTAGGGCAAAAAGGCCTTCTGCATCCTTGGTGGGGTAAGGAATATAATCCTCGATTTGCTCAACTGCCAAAATAGGCTGTCCTGCCGTTACCTTTCCCACAACAGGCACCCTTGCCGCCGAAACGATATCGGCAATACGGATTGCACGGGAGGAATGGCTGTCGCGGATAATGTAGCCGTATTCCTCCAAAGTATCTAAAATACCGTGGACGGTAGAGGTTGATTTAATTGAACAATCACGGCATATTTCCCGTACCGTAGGCGGTAAACCGTCTGCCATACTTGCAACAAGATAGCGGTAAACACGCTCCTGCTTTTCGTTAAGCGGCTGTCGTGACATAAAAGCACTCCTTCAAAAAGAACATTTATTCTTTTTTTATATTATCACGTTTCCCGCTTCTTTTCAAGAGGAAACCCTTAATTATTTCACTTATTCCTAAAATAATCAGTATTATTGCGAAAATTTTGCCCAGCTTTTCTCCGCCCAACGCGCCTCGCAGCATAACCGCACTTATACAACCGGGTATTCCCGACAGACACATTTTTAGTACGGTTTTCCATTTTATAAGGTGAGAAAAGGCGTAAATGCTTATGGCAACGGCGGCTATGGGAATAAAAAACAAAAGATTAATGCCCTGCGCCTTTATTTGATTAAGGTTTTCAAACAGCTTTAAATATATTAAAAGCACGGCGCCGCCGCCAAGCCCCATACCGCCTATAATTCCCGAAAGCAGGCCTGCTATAATTTTTATAATATCCATCACTTTATAAGCATCCTTACACCTGCCCAAAGCATAAAGCCGCCGAAAATAATTTTTAAAGCCTTGGGGGAAATTTTTTTAAGAATAAGGGTGGCCAAAACTGCGCCTATTACCCCTGCGGGAATGAAGGGCAAAGCTTCGTTTATTTTTACCTCTCCCCTTAAAAGATAGGTTACCGCGCTTATAACCGACAAAGGAAAAATCACCGCTACGGCATTTGCGTGAGCCTCCTTTTTACTCATTCCGCTTTTATTTAAAACGGGCACCGCAAGCATACCGCCGCCTGCTCCCAAAAGTCCGTTAACTACCCCTATTAAAAAGCCCGTACCTAACAAAAACAAGTTTTTCTTTTTCATATTAGCCTCCCTTTTTCCTTTAGTATTACCAAAAAACGGAGCGCTCATTTTGGAATTTACCAAAATGAGCGCTTTAAAGCTGTTATAATATGTTCACTAAATCCTTAAGGCTTTCTATTCTGTAGGTAGGCTCTATACCAAGGCTTACTTTTTCAGCCGTTAATAAGCAGCTGTCAAGCCCTGCGTTAAAGGCTCCCAAAATATCCGAGGTTACCGAATCTCCGATAACAAGTATTTTGCTTTTATCCTTTTCCCCTATTTTTTCAAAAACCTTTTCGAAGTATTCCCTTGCAGGCTTTTTACTGCCTATTTCCTCCGAAATAAAAAGGTGGGTTATATAATCCTTTATACAGCACCTTTCTATTCTGCTTCGCTGATTATAGGCAATGCCGTTGGTTATAACCGAAATTTCATAGCCCTTTTCCTTGCAGTAGGACAGCAGGTCCTCGCAATACTCCTTTTCAATGGCACAGCAGCTCAGCAATGTAAGATAATCCTTTGCAAGTCGGGCAGAATCAACCCTTACGCCCTTTTCCTTACCGAAAGTATCAAAACGGCCGGTGTAAATTTCCTCCGCCTTAATCTCTCCCCGCTCAAAGGCCTTCCAATAGCTGTCGTTTATTTTACTGTAAAGGCGCACGCTGTCGTCGTCATTCGGCAAGCCGTGACGGGTAAAAAGCTCCTTTATACATATAAACTCCGCTCCCGTAAAATCAAGCAGAGTATTATCAAGGTCAAAAAGTAAGGTGGTGTACTTCCTCATACCTTTCTGCCGTTTTTCATAAGGTCATACTGAATAGCCGCCTTCTGCGCAGGAGTGACGTAAACCGTTTGAACACAATGGTATTCGGGATTGGCAGGATTAGGAAGCACCATTTCAACCGGTACAAGACCTACGGGTGCCGCTACAGGTGTAACGGGACGGTTATACGGGTTATACACGCCGTCATTATTTGCGGGTGCTACGGGAGCCACGGGAGCTACGGGAGCTACGGGGGTAACGGGAGCCTGTGCAGGTGGAGCTTCAAGCTGAACTCCGCAATTTTTACAGTATACGAAATTATCCTCGTTTTCTATTTTGCAAACCTTACAAATTTTCATATTGTACCTCTAAATAAAAGAATAAATTATGGTAGGCAGCCACGCAACCGCCATATAAAACAGCACAAATGCGAAAATATTGACTCCGCCGCGTTTATGATATAAAAGGATTTTCTCCTCCTCGTCCTCGGCGTTTTTCTTTATTTCGCTCATAGCCTTTAAAACGTAACCGTAATAAAGCCTGTTTGCAAACAGGGCGCTCATAATACGGTTAAAAAGCTGTACGACAATGCCCACAGTTGCCAGAATAAAATTACTCATTAACGCTTTGTCCATATTGGCCACCATATACTGTGCAAGCTCATAATAATTTTTCACGTCGTGCTCCTGCATAATTCCGCCCATAACTATATTAAGGGGAAGCATAAGCAGGGTTGCCGCCACCTCTAAGGCACCCGAAAGACAGGCAAAGGAATACATTTTACGCATTGCAAAGCTTGCCGCAGGGAAAAGCAAATGCCAAAAGCTAAAGGCAACCTTAGCACCCTTTTTAAAGCGCTTAAACATAGGGATAATACGGTTAGTGGAAACCGCCACGAAATCCTTAACGTCGTTTGCCTTATGCCCATTTCCCAAATCGGTTTCGGGCTTTACACCGCCGAGATAATCTATTCGTATAACGTACGGATTATTTTGGTTTAACGGCGCGCCGCAATGGTTGCAAAAGGTGCTTCCGTTCAAAACCTCCTTTTTACAGGAAGGGCAAAGCTCCTTTTTTTCCTCTTGCTCTTGCTTTTGCTCCTGCTTCGGAGCTTCATTTTGTTTTTTAGCTTTATCGTACTGCTTATCGGTTCCGTGAAATTCTTCCAAGCCACAGTGGCCCAGTGACACAAAGCATTCTCTGTGATGAGGGGCTCCGCAGGTGGGGCATACCGCAACCTCATCGTCCTCAAAAAGATATGCCTTGCATATAGGACAGCTTTGTTCCTTAATCTCCAAACTCATATCTATATTCCTTTGCAAACTGAAAAATCATATCAAAATATTCTTTTCCGTAGTTGTGAAATTCTCTTTTTTTCACCATTTTTCTAAGAGTCTCCTCGCTTACCCACCTTGCCTCGGCAACCTCGCTTGACTGAAGAATAAGCGATGAAGCGTCCACGTTGCTTTTGGTAAACCAAATATCAACGAAGGAGTTACGCTTTTTAATGCGTCCCATTTTTTTGCACAGACGCTGAGTGCAGTTAATTCCAAGCTCCTCTAAAAGCTCGCGCTGAGCGGCGCAGTATGAGGTTTCGCCCGAAATTGCCGCGCCGCCGGTGGCGGCCCATTCTCCGGGCATTAACTTTTTGTCGTCACTTCTTCTCTGGATTAAAAATTCACCCTTATCCGATACAACCCAGATATGCACCACAAGATGATATTCACCCGGACGCATAAAATACCTGCCGCGTACAGCCGTCTTGCCGGTAATTTTACCGTTGGAATCCATAATATCCCATTTTTCCATAGTCGGCTTTCCTTTTCAAAAACTTAATTCTGCCCATAGGCAGAAACTATACTTGCTCTTATTATACCAAAAAATATTCACCGATTCAACTGTTAATATGCCTAACTTTTACAAATTCATAAAAAATTACATATAAATACACTTGTAAATATTATAAAAATAGTATATAATACATTTTAGTACTACTGAAGAGTGTATTCGGGTGTGCGAATGGGCGGGTCCTGTGCGACGGGATGCCATGAACCATGTCAGGCGGGGAACCGAGCAGCATTAAGTGGATTTTTCCGTGCGCCGCAGTAAATCGGTTCATTCGTACACCCGTGTACACTTTTTTTAAAAGGAGGGCACAAAATGGCTTATCAGGCTTTATACAGAAAATACCGTCCTGCGTATTTCAGCGACGTAGTAGGACAGGAGCACATTACCGAAACCCTTAAAAACCAGCTAAGCTCGGGCAAAATTTTCCACGCTTATCTTTTCACCGGTACAAGGGGTACGGGTAAAACCACCTGCGCCAAAATACTCTCTCGCGCCGTTAACTGCCTTTCCCCCGTCGGCGGTGACCCCTGCGGTCAGTGTGCCGCCTGCAAGGCTATAGCCGAGGGCGAAAATACCGATATTGCCGAAATCGACGCCGCTTCCAACAACGGTGTTGACCATATCAGAAGTCTGCGCGACCAAATAAACTTTGCCCCCGCCAATTCTAAGTACCGCGTTTATATTATCGACGAGGTGCATATGCTTTCCGAAAGCGCCTTCAACGCACTTCTTAAAACTCTTGAGGAGCCCCCTGCTCACATTGTGTTCGTGCTTGCTACTACTGAGGTGCACAAATTGCCCGCCACTATTCTTTCCCGTTGTCAGCGCTTTGATTTTCACCGTATTGACAGCGAGGTTATTGAAGGCAGAATAAAGGACGTCGCCCAAAAGGAAGGCCTTAAAGTTACCGATGAAGCCGCTTCCCTTATTGCCGCGGCTGCCGACGGCGGTATGCGCGATGCATTAAGTCTTTTAGACCTTTGTGTTTCGGGCGGCACAGAAATTAACGAGCAGGTTGTTTTGTCCGCCTGCGGTATGGCGGGTAAGGATTATCTTTTGCGCCTTGCCGACTGCATAAAGCAGTCCGACGTTTCGGCAAGCCTTACGCTTTTAGACGAGCTGTACTGCGCTTCGGTTGATATGCTCCGCCTTTTAAACGAGCTTACCGACCACTACCGCAATTTAATGATAGTTAAAACCGTAAAGGGCGATAAAAAGCCCATTATTTGCTCGGCCTCTCACCTTAAGGCTCTAAGCGAGCAGGCAAATGATTATTCCCTTAAGGATATTATGTACACCCTGAAGGTGCTTAACGAGGTTTACTCCTCTATGCAATCGGGCGACCGCCGTTTACAAATGGAAATGACCCTTATCCGCCTTTGCGGTAAGGATGATAGCAGTACGGGAAGGAACGATTTACTTAAAAGAATTATCGCCCTTGAAACGGCAATAAAAAGCGGTGTTACCCTTTCCTCCTGCGAAAACGTTGAAAACGGTACCGCGGTTAGTGAAAACCCAGTTAATGAAGCGACAGAGCCCCAAGCGGCAACCAAAGAGGTTTACGACGGCGAGCTTGACAGCTGGGGCGAAATACTTGAAATTGTTTACGAGCTTTGTCCTCCCGCCATTGGAGTTTTGACGGGCTCGAAGGCTTATATAAGCGGCGGCTTCCTTCTTATTGACGCTCCGAATCCAATGTTCAGAACAATGATTAACGGCAACGAAATTATGAGGGAGTCAATAAAAAAAGCAGCTTTGCAAATTTTAGGCAAGAGCTATAGGCTCGGCCCTTATAAAAAATCGCAGGCGGCCACAAAGGAAAACGATATGTTAGCCCTGGTTGCCGATAAATTAAAAGAAATTAAACAAGGTGGTAATTAATTATGAAGGTGAGAATACCTAATTCCGGCGGCGGAAATATGAACGCAATGCTAAAGCAAGCACAAAAAATGCAGGAGGATATGGCTAATCTTCAGGCTGATTTAGAGCAGAGAGAATATACCGGAACCTCCGGCGGCGGCGCCGTTACCGTAAAGGTTGACGGCAAGCATAAAATATTAAGCCTTACCATTGACCCCGAAATTATCGACCCCGAGGACAAGGAAATGCTTGAAGACCTTATAACGGTTGCTGTCAACGCGGCTGTTGAAGAGGCTATCACCACCGCCGAAACCGAAATGGGAGCTATCACCGGCGGCCTTAACCTCCCCGGTATGTTTTAACGGCTATGGCATATAATATTGCTTCTCTTACCGATTTGGTGGCGCAGTTTGAAAAGCTCCCCGGAATCGGCAAAAAAACGGCACAGCGCCTTGCCTTTCACATTTTGGCTCAGCCTCCCGAAAGGGCGCAGAAGTTTGCGCAGGCACTAATTACCGCCCGTGAAAAAATTCATTTTTGCTCCTGCTGTCAGTCCCTTACCGATACCGCTCTTTGTCCCGTTTGCTCCGACAGCACAAGGGATAATTCGGTTATTTGTGTCGTAGAGGATCCAAAGGACGTGCTTGCCTTTGAGAAAACAAGGGAGTATCGCGGTCTTTACCACGTGCTTCACGGTGCCTTTTCGCCTTTAGACGGCATAGGTCCCGAACAGCTTAAAATCAAGGAGCTTATGGCACGGCTTTCCGATACCTCGGTTAAAGAGGTTATTATGGCTACCAACCTTACGGTTGAGGGCGAAGCCACTGCAAGCTATATTTCACGGCTTGTAAAACCACTCGGCATTAAGGTTACACGCTTGGCCTACGGCATTCCCGTAGGCGGCGACCTTGAATATGCCGATGAAAAAACACTTACCAGAGCCTTGGAAGGAAGAAACGAAATATAATGGAACAAAGTAAAATTGACCGCATTAATTTTCTTGCAAGAAAAAGCAAGGCAGAGGGATTAACCGAAGAGGAAAAAGCCGAGCAGGCAACGCTTCGCCGAGAATATATTGACTCGTACAAACGAAGCCTTGAAGCTCAGCTTTCAAACACCTCTATCCTCTACCCCGACGGCACCAAGAAAAAGGTTACTAAAAAACACTAAAAAAAATGATGTGTAGAAAATCTACACATCATTTTTTATTTAAATCACAGAATTCCCGCAAGCTTTAATTTAAGTGTTGCAAGATCGGTGGTATCAATATCGCCGTTTTCATCCAAATCGGCGCCGTCCGCGCTTATTTCGCTTTCATCCACCACTCCTGCCAAATAAAGCTTTAAGTTTGCAAGGTCGGTGGTATCAATGCTTCCGTCGGAATTAACGTCACCCGGCTCAGTTGTTTTCAGCGGAGTTGCAACAACTGCGTAATAGCTGAAATGATCGGTAATAAAAGATATCGTGCCGTCCTCATTTATAATCGTTTCGCATTCAGTAACCGTTCCGTCATCTGCAATATGAACAACCTTTACGTCTACGTAATCTTCGCTGTTATCAATCGCGGGAAGAGTAACTTTTACGTCACCGCCCGGCTGTACCTCTACATCGTCCAAAACAAGCGAAATATCATAAGCATTAACTACGGTTGCCTTTTCACCTGCAACAAGCTGAATATTTTCTTTGGCTTCACTCTCTATTTCTTTCTTTTCGCCTTGGTCGGCAATTTCTATCTTCAATTCGGTTTTCTCGTCTATTTTGGCTACAGTTTCATCGGTAACCTCCAATTTAACCTCCTTATCAGCGGTTTCAATAACTTCGATAGGAGTAATTCTCGGCATAGAGCGAATTTCCTTATAAGAGCATTCGGTACAGGCGAATTCCTTTTGTCCCTCTTCGGTAAGTGTAGGCATTTTTACTACGGTGCCAACCAAATTGTGCTTTACTTCCTCTATTTTTTGGCAATTTTCATCGGTACATTCTTTATAATGAACGTTACAATCCGCACTTATCCAATCACCAAAGGTATGCTCATGAGCCGCAATTGCACGCTCCTCTATATGGTTTTCATCATGTTCACAAACACGTCTTTCAAGACCCATTGTACCTTCGCCTGCGGGAGTAACCACCTCCCATTCGCCCCAGCAGTGGCCAAGTGCAGGTATGGTCTTTTCAATAGCAAGACAAGAATGGGTAATACAAGCATACTGTGCTATACCCTCTTCGGTACAAGTAGGTTGCTTTATTATTTCGATAGGCGTCTCTTCGGGAATACAACCATTCACACGTTGGGTTTCAGTACATCCGTACGCTTCACAGCTTCTGTAATGCAGGCCGTCACCGCCCACAGTCCAATCTCCGAATTCGTGCTTTTCTTTGGCACAAATGCCATTACAGTCTTGACAATATTTATAGTGGTAAACGCCGTCGTCTCCCGCAACCCAATATCTGTCAGGATAGTGATTTACTTTTTCAACATAATTACAAACGTCGCAAGTAACGGAATGGGTTTCACTGTCGCCGTTATCAGTGTATTCGTTTGACCAGCTATGAACGTTTATTTCTATTTTGTTACAGCCCTCTACGGTACATACACGTTTGTGATTAAAGTTTTGTTTAGTAGAAGTCCAGTCTCCGAATACGTGCTCGTGGGGTTCTATAGGCTCCACTACGGTATCGGTGGCAGAGGAATAAAGATAAACTGCGTACTGTGTATCGTGGGTATTATAGCCTGAGCCGAAGCTTTCGTCATATTCGGCTTCGTAATTGTCACCGTCGTTTCCTACGCAGAAGCTAACTACGGTTTCTCCTTCTTCGTTTTGGTATTCGCGAAGTCTTATAAAGCTGTTCAAATCGTATACGTCGTTTATACTGTCGAACTGCTCTTTGTAAATAAGCACGTGGTCGTCCTTAACTTCGGCTACGTTGTTTTTGAATTCGGTAAATTCCTTTACGTCCTTGCCGAAAAGAATACCCCACCAGCCCATTTCGCCGTCTCCAACATCTTCTTCCCGGGTTCTTTTGTTTGTTATGCAACCATAGGGTTTAAAATGGAAGTTGGGTAAATATAAATCCATATCATTGGTGAAATCCTCAAATGTAGCAATACCGTCCTGAGGATAGCCGTACTGATCCTCAGCCTCTTCGTCGGTATAATGACGCTGGGCATAAAATTCAAGAGCGCCTTTATCCAAAACCGAAATACTTCCGTCGGCGTTCTTTTCCACCTCTATGGGCGCAAGCTCTCTGAAACGAGCCCACATATCGTTCGAATTGCCCATACTCCAAACGAGTTCATCAACGTAGTAGCTCATTTCATCGTCGGAAATTTCGCCGTCCTCGTCATAGTCGTAATTAAGGTAATCGTATTTTCCGTCCTCATCGTCATCTCGTTCCGCCAGATCGGGTATACCGTTTTCGTTTTCATCAACATCCAAGATGTCCAGCCTTTCATCCTCATTGCCGTCAAGGATATAAGTGGTATCAGGCATACCGAGCACGTAATTTTTGCCGTTAAGCTGGGCAACTATAATATAAGAAGTGTTTTCGGGATGAAGCGCCATAGATTCAAGAGAAGTTACCTTTGTATAAACGGGTGTTGCCTTATCACAGCTTTCGCACTTATCTCCGACGTACTTATGTCCCGTAGCAGGAAGTATAGGCAGAAAATATGAATACTCAGAAAAATCCGCACATGTAAAATATTTTCTGCAAATTTGGCAGTACCAATATTCTCCACAGCCCTTTTCCATACAGGTCGCCTTACTTAAAGGAGAGTGAACAACCTTTGAATGCTGACAAGGAATAGCGTACATTTCGGCATCAACGCCAAGCTCCTCTATATCGGAGGTGTTTTTCATGGCAAAGCACACCTTATCGCCATCTTCTTTTAGGGCGAGAGTTCCTTCGTTCACAACGAAATTATAGCCATTATCACTATCGTAATAAGAAGTAATGGCAAGAAGTACTCCTCTTTTTGTTTCTTCATCATAAGAATAATATACACTTTGGCTTGCCATCTCTTCGAAGGCTATTTTTCCTATATACTCCTCTGCCGTTAAATCCCCCTGAGGAATATAGGCGGAAAGAAAACGTTTGTCATCTACGTAAAAGTTCGGTTCGGTTGCGTATTCATCTTCAATTCGGCAATTAAGAAAAGCTACGCCTATATTGTTAGGGATATTCTCAAAAGCCCCATTCTTATAGTATGCCGTTACGTCTATTGCAGGTTTTGTTTCTCTTAAAGCCGACTCATCGCCCAAGGCGTAATACTTTTCACCGTATTTAATTACGTAAATAAAAGTATACCCCAACTGTTCGGTACCTATATCTTCGGTATACAGAGTATACTTCACAACGCCTTCCTCAGCATCCGCGTTAAAGCCGCAAACGGAAAAAGTACACAGCATTAAAGCCATCGCGAGCATTATACTCATTACTTTTTTAAGTTTCATAATTATTGCCTCCAAGAAAAAGTACTCTTTCAGTCACTTGACTGAACCAAGGTGATATGGTAACATATAAATACCGTATCACTATATATAACTTAACATATATGAGGACAAAAAGCCCCACACTTTTGCGGTTTTGGTGTAGGGAAATAATGATTTTTAAAGGAGAGAAAACGGGTTATGATAAAATCGGGCAAAATAATATGGGTCACACTCTCTTTACTCATCACCTCATTTTCTCTTTCGGGTTGTTCGGTAAACGGCGAAAAAACTGCAAGCTTTTCCCTGCTTTACGGCACAGCGCTTTTCTTTTCTTTTGTTATTCCTATTTGCTATATACTTACTGTAAAAAACAAAAATCCGTGGATAATGCTTTTATTTCTGTGTATTATAACAGTAAATTCAGGATACCTCATGCTATGCCTTTCTAAAACCTTAAGCTTCGCCTTATGGGCAAACCGAATCGCTTATTTCGGCAGCGTGTTTTTACCCCTCTGTATGCTTATGTCCGTTTTACGGCTTTGCAATATAAAGTATAAAAAGAACATAGCATATTTGCTTTTTGCGGTCGGCATTTTAGTATTTCTTATTGCCGCAAGTCAAGGCTACAGTGATATTTACTATAAATCCGTAAGCCTTTCCATTCAAAACGGCGTTTCACGTCTTATTAAGGAATACGGTCCGTTGCACATAATTTATTTATTTTACCTGCTCCTTCATTTTGTTATTATGATAGCGGTAATGATATATGCAAGGGTTAAAGGAAAGCTTTCCTCTACGCTTAGAGCCATATTTTTAATAACTGCAGTATTTATAAACATTACGGTATGGCTTTTGGAACAGCTTGTGAATATAGACTTTGAGCTTCTTTCCTTTTCGTACATTACAAGCGAAGCCTTCCTTTTGGGGCTCTCACTGCTTATACAAGAAAATGAAAAGCGTATTGAAGCTATCATGAAGGACAATTCGCGAAACGAATGTCCAACCTTTACCGAAGAAGAAATCAGTTATTTTAAACGAGGTATTACCGAGCTCACAAAAACCGAAAAAATAATTTTCGATTATTATATTCTCGGGCATTCAACCAAGGAAATTCGCGAAAAAATGAATATAACCGAAAACACCCTTAAATACCATAATAAAAATATTTACGGAAAGCTTGGCGTAACATCTCGCAAACAACTTGTTTTAATAAATGAATTCATACAAAAATAAAAGAGTCTCACCGAGACTCTTTTTTTATATTTCGGGTTTAAAGGAAGGCATAAGCTGTAATTTAAAAAGGTTTGCCTTATGCTTTTTGTCTATAAGCTCCTTTTTAGCCTTATCTTTTATTACACCGGTACGGATATATACGTCTAATTCGGCATAGGTAAAGCCTAAGTTTTCCTCGTCGGTTTTTCCGCAAAGGCCGTCAATAGGCACCTTATCCACCAAAACGTCGGGAAGTCCCAATTCTCTGCCTATTGCCTTCACCTCGGTAACGGTTAGGTTACACATAGGAGAAAAATCTCCCGCGGCATCGCCGTAACGGGTGGAATAGCCAACCCAATCCTCCGATAAATTGCAGGTGTTTACAACCCTGCCGTTAAGAGACTGACTGACAGCATAAAGGGTGGTCATACGAATACGGGGAGAAATATTAATTTTGGTTTGCTCGCTTACAGCAAGCTTTGATGATATCTCGCCCATTAAAGCGTTATAGGTATCCTCAATATTAACCTCGTAATACTTTATACCTAAATGCTTACACAAAAGATACGCCATATCTATATCGTGCTGAGTACCCTTTGGCATAAGCACGCCGATTACGCGCTCCTTACCCAATGCTTCTACGCAAAGAGCAGCGGCTACCGAGCTGTCCTTACCGCCCGAAATACCTATAACGGCATTACAATCCCTGCCGTTGTTTTCAAAAAAATCTCTTATCCACTCTACACATTGGTTTTTAACCTTTTTTGCATCGAACATTAAAACACCTCTTAAGCCTAACGATTATTTTATTATTGTTTACTTAAATCCTCTTGGTTTTGATTTTACGTGCAACTAAAGTAAGCACCAAAAGTATTACGTAAAGCGCACCGATAGTTACGAAAATAGCGGGCCAGCCGAATTTATCCTTAACAAAGCCGAAAATAAGGGACTGTATAGCCGCGCCCATATAAACAGCCCAATCGAAAACGCCTACAACGGTAGAGGAAAAGGCTCGGCCGCCGATATCCCCTGCTATTGCCCAAATAACACCCGTTACCATAGCGAATACTCCAAGCACGAAAAGCATAATTGAAGCGGTAAGCTGTGTTTTAATAAAGGGGAAAACAACCATGCCGCCAAAGGTTATAACCGAAGCAATTATAAGCATAGGCTCTCTTTTACCCTTTAAAAGCTTATCGGTTATAAGGGGGAAAACGAACATAGCGCAGGCCTGTCCTAAGGGCAAAAGAATGGAGCTGAATATACCGTCCTTAATGGAAAGTCCCATTTCCTCCACAAAATACGTGGGCACCCAGGTAAGCAAGCCGTAACGGCCGATACCCGCAATAGCCGAAATAATACAGAAAACAATTACCTTAGGCTCGCTGAACAGCACTATATAGGGATAAAGATAGCCCTTCGTTTTAATCAGTTCGCCAAGCTCGTCGTTTTTAGTGTCTTCATTTTCTTCAACAAAGGAAGGAAGCCCAACATCCTCGGGCTTTTCCTTAAAGAAGAAAAAGAAAGCGATAAGCATAAGCACCATAGGAATCATAGGATAACGGAAGGCGGCGCGCCAGCCCCACTCGGGGTTAAGGTGCAGACACAAAAGGATGGTAAGATAGGTTACAACCTGAGCCATACCCGAAAAGGCGGTGGTAAGGCCCGTTGCAAAGCCGCGGTTCTTTTTCGGCCACCATTTATTAAGCACGCCGAGACCGTTAGACCATACCATTGACTGGAAAAAGCCGTTAAGACCCCAAAGCACCGCAATGACTAAAATAGAATGCTGAAAGGAAATTATAACGTTAATAACAGCAGAGGCTACTATTCCGAAGGCCATAAAACGCTTATAGCCGAAATATGCGCCAAGCCTGCCGTTAATAAGCTGACCGAAGGCGTAGCACCAGAAAAGTGCCGAGGATACAACACCCAAGGCGGCGGTGGTAGAGCCAAGCTCCTCTGCCATTTGGGTCATAACAAGGTTAATGTTTTGTCTGCCGTTATAAAAGAATAAATAGGTTATTCCAAAGCTAAGCAGCATAAGCCAGCCCCACATACGGAAACGCTTAAACTGTTCAGGCGAATACCCGAAGGTTTCTTTAATATTCATAACCGAATCCCCTTTTTATGTACTAAGTAGAATTATATCAATTATACGTAAAAAGGTCAATATTTTCAAAGCAAAAAGTCACAGCCTCAGCTTTTATCACAGCTACATATATTGCACTTTTTCTCTTAGTGTGTTAAAATTCGTATAAAGTTTTAATAATGAGGGGGATAATATGAACCATTTTTCCTTTGAGCTGTCTATAGTCGCGGTTTTGCCTGCACTTATTTTATGCGTCTATATTTTCTATAAGGACCGTATTGAAAGGGAGCCTGTCGGCTTACTTTTAATCTTGTTTTTATCGGGCTTTGCCGCCTATATACCCTCGTTTTTTATTCAAAAATACTCTACGTCGCTGATTGATTTAATATTTAAAAGCAAAATTGAAATAACTGCCGAGGGCGCGGTTAATTACGCTTCACCATCCACCGAAATTTTGCATTTATCACTTTGCGCCGTTTTTGGCTATTCCTTAATAAGCATTTTAATAAGGTGGCTCGTCTTGTTTTTAATAACAAGAAAAAACAAAAATTTCAACTACCTTTTCGACGGAGTAGTTTATTCGGTATTTATTTCCTTAGGCTTTGCAGTATGCGAAAACCTGCATTTTATTATGCAAAACGACACCGATATGATTGTTGAAAAGCTTATTACCTCGGTCCCCTGTCACCTTTTTATAGGTGTTCTTATGGGTTATTATTACACTATGTGGCATATGCGCTTTACGGCAAATGCCATAGAAAACGACCTTTTAAGGGCAGGAGTTATAGAAAAGGACAACATACGTTCCTCTGCCGTTTGGCTTATGGGCAGTCTTTTTATCCCCTTAGCAATAAACAGCTTGTATATTCTTGCAGGTAAAATAAAATACGATGCCTCCTCCTTTATTTTCTATCTTGCCGTATTCCTTCTTTTCGGCTTTTCCTTTATTACCGTAAACGGTATTGCTCTAAAGGATGCAAGCTACGGCCGTTTCCTTTACCGCATAATCGCCAAGGGCCACCCGAGTTTAAGCGCCGAGCAAATAAAAGAAGCCATTGAAGCCGAAGAAAAGGAGGCAGAATAATGAAAAAGTATTTAAGCTACCTGCTTATTTTCATTATCGCCCTCGGTGCCGCCTATTATTTAGCCAACGATAATTCTGCTAACAGCTACGATTTTTCCTCTTACATTCCCTCTTACGTTCCGTCGGACGAGGAAGCGGTTTACGGCCCATATTACAATCAGCTTAACGATTTTCAAAAAAAGGTATATTCCTCCTTTTTTGAAGCGGTAAAAAATGCCGATGACGAGGTGGTTTTGGAAAACGTTAAGGTTGATGATTTTAACACCTATACCCTCGACGCCTTAATTGCACTACAGTACGACCACCCCGAATTCTTTTGGTTCAGATGCGGCTATGACGCCACTCTTACCCGTGCGAAGGACTCCGATACGGGTACGATAACGGCAGAGCCCATTTACTTTAACTACGTTTCTTCTCTTTTTGACCATAAGGGAAAGCTTGAAAAGCTGAACACCGAGGTGGACAGGGTTGCCGCCTTGGCAAGGGAGCACTCCGGTGACGTATTTGAGCAAATGGTTTTCGTGCACGATTACCTTATTGAAAATGCAATATACGACACTAAAGGTCTTGAGGAATACGAAAAAACAGAGCATTCACCTTCAAACGAATACATTTTCTCGGCATACGGCTGTCTTATTAATAAAAAAACAGTTTGCGCGGGCTATGCCAAGGCTTTTCAGCTTATTATGAATATGCTTGGCTATGAATGCTCCTATGTTTCGGGAGATGCAGGCGGCGCCCACGCCTGGAACTGCGTTTACATAGACGGAAAGGGCTATTACGTTGACGTAACCTGGGACGATTACGACCTTGAAAAGGAGGCTCCCTTTTATAATTACGCCTTTATTACCACCAAGGAGCTTAACAAAACCCATCAGGTAACCATGCCCTTTAAGGCGCCTGTTTGCAATGATACAAAGTATAACTATTTTGTTAAAAAATCATACTATTTGGATTCCTACCAAATTGACCGCGCAAAAGAAATTTTAAGTATGCAAGCAAATAAAAATGCGGCACACATAAAGTTCAGCTCCTTTAAGGATTTAACGACAGCCTATTACGATTTATTTAAAAGCGGCAGATTTAAAAGCATAGCCGGATTTGAAGATTTCAAATACTTAACCTACAATAAGGAGCACTGCACAATTTCTGTCTACCGATAAAAAATAAAACCGCAACGAAGATGCCCCCGTTGCGGTTTTTTTGTTTAATTTGGAAGTAATGCAACCAGCTTATTTGCTATAGTCATGGGATTTGGAGAGTCTTTGGTATCCTCTATAACTATGTAAAAAGCTGTTTTATATCTTTCGGCTACACCTATGAGCAGTCGGTCGTCGTTTCCGTCGGATAAGGTATAGGTTACCAATTTTTCCTTTTAAAATCAATATTTTTCTACCGTGTTCGACCTAATTATTATCGTCTTTACAAAAAAATTGTTTTGTGCTACAATTATTTTGTAAATTTAAGGAATTTAGGTGTTTTTATGTGGCATTTATTTACTATAACTTTATTTATTGCAGAAATTTTGCTTCTTGCCTTTTTTATTTTTGAATGGACGGGTAAAAAGCAAAGGAATCATTCTCTTTTATTCTTAATACTTTCCTTTTGTATTAATTTCGCCCTTTATGCCGTTGCCTACGGCTATTCAAGGCTTGTGATAAAGCAGGACGGCAACGCCGTTCTTGATATGCTGGAATTTGTAGGTGCCTGCCTTAAGGCTTTTGTAGGTGAATGGCGCCCCGATGCCGCAAGCAATATTTCCGAAAGCATTCCGTTTTTCACTATTGTTTATACTCTCGGCTCATTCCTTGCCCCCCTTGCTACCGTTAACGTAGCACTTCAGGCCTTTAACCTTACCATCAGAAACCGCTTCCGTTTACGCAGAACGTTACGCCAAAGGGTTTGTAATATTGTTTTGGGCACAAGTGAAAACGCCATACGCTTTGCGCAGAACAGCGGCGCGGTTATTATCCCCGAAAAGGAAATGGACCGCGACGGCGCTCTTCGCCTTATGGAACGCGGCTTCCCCGTTATTCGCAAGGCCTTTTGTGAAGAATTGCTTGCAGGAAAGCTTCTTACCGAAAATGTAGATTTTAATATTATCTGCCCGGGTACAACCGAAGAAAACCTTAAAATCATAAACACCTTTATTTCCTATTTAAGCAATACCGACAGCAAGAAAAACATAAAGCTTTACGTTCAAATCGAAGACCAAAAGGCTTGGACAATACGCAAGGAGATAATACAAAAAAGCCAATACCACGACCGCATTTTCACCTTTTGTCCTACAGAGCTTTTATCCTTGGATTTTGCCTTCTGCCACCCCATAACCGAATATATGCCGC
This sequence comes from Clostridia bacterium, assembly GCA_017474125.1. Classification (GTDB taxonomy): domain Bacteria; phylum Bacillota; class Clostridia; order Oscillospirales; family Acutalibacteraceae; genus SIG607. The sequence goes on along the minus strand of JAFVIF010000077.1, from coordinate 5,160 downwards.
AAGACTTTTTGGATGAAAATAAATGTGTTAAAAAAGATAAAAAGCTGAACGTAATTTACATAGGCTACAACACCCTTAACCGTGAAATGTACAATCATTTTCTGCTTAATAACCACCTTGTAACCTATGAAAACGGCGAATATTTACCCTTTGTAATTAATTATCATTTATTTGATTTGGGTATTGATGAAAGCGATTGGCTGATAAACGGCGTTAAAAAATCCCTGAGCAAATTGGCAACGCCCGAAAACAAGAGCAGCTATCATACCCTGCCTCCCCTATCCTTTGACACTACGGTACACAGCCTTGACCCCTACGGCAGAGAAGCCCTCAGCAAAGCGGAGGAAATCATAAGCCAAAGCAATTCCTTCACCTACGTTATAGTTGACGCAGGCGACACCTATAAAAATATTGAAGCAGGCACCCGTTTACGCAATGCTTTGGGCAGAAACGACAACTATCACGTATTTATCCGCAGTAAAACGGTTCACATTGAGGACGACGCTCAAACAACCTACCTTGCGGGTGAAGACAGCATATTTACTCAGGAGCACATTATAAACGATACACTTTTCGGCCTCGCCTATAAAATCAACGAATATTACACGCGCCTATATGAGAAGGACAAAAAGGACAGCGCAATTAAAAACGAATGGGAAAAGATGGAGCGCTTCACCAAATATTCCAACCTGTACGCCGCCCTTAATCTTCGCTTAAAGCTTCACCTTTTAGGCTTTGACTTTGCTAAGGGGCACCATAACAAAAATGCGGCTGACGCCCTTAAACAGCTCTACGTAACCGACCAAAGCAAAAAAGGCTTTGAGCAGTTCGTTTATTGCTGTGCCAAAAATACCGTCCTTGCCGCCGAAAAATACCGTTGGAACGCTTATCATTTGCTGAACGAAATTACACCTATGCCCATTTCTGAAATGAAGGTTACAGCAAAAACGAAGGGCGATAAAACAAGGTACAAGGCCGAAACTAAAAACTTCCCCCTTACGAAGCACGCCTGCCTTACCACCTATTCGGGCTTAGTAGGGGTTGCGAAGGAGTTCCAAAGGCTTAAAACCGAAATGACGGGACTTGAGTGCAAGGAGCTGGAATTTGAAAACTACACAAGCGACGATATTTTAATAGCCTGTATTGATATGCTTTATAATATGGGCTTTGGAATTGTTGAAAGGCCTGTAAAAAAGGAAGAGTCTTCAGTAGGAGGAAGCAATGAATAAATCGATTGACGTTTTTTTGAGCCACCACACCGACAGCACCAAAAATTTGGTTATTGAAACAGCCGAAATGATAGAAAAGCTCGGCTGGACCTGTTGGTATGCCGAAAGAGATATCTCCCCCCTGCAAAACTACGCCGAAAAAATTCCCGATATTTTGGAAAAAACAAAGCTGTTCGTTCTGTTTTTAAACGAGCATTCCAATCAGTCGGACGAGGTTTTGCGTGAAATTATTGCAGTGGCAAAAAACGCCCCTATTTTGGTTTACAACCTTGACAACTGCCGTCCGAGAAAATCGCTTCAATACCTCTGCTCGGTTTCTCAAATGAAGCCGCTTTGCGATATACATACCTCAATGCTTTCTCAGCACATCAGCGAGGAGGTTTGCGCTCTCCTCGGTGACGAAAAGGCCATAAAGGCCTTAAGCAAGGCGGAAATGCTGTTCCGCCCCGTAAGAAGTAAAAACGATTTAATGTTTTTCGGTGAGGCCTTTGAACGCGAAAGACTTTCCCATCAGCACAAGTTTATATTAAAATTTGCAAAAGAAAGCTACGAGTCGATTTTAAAGGACTTTGAAAATGCTTCCTTTTTAGACGTGGGCTGTAATACGGGCACTCAGGCAAAATTACTTCTTGAGGGCTGTAACGGTATCACCAAATATATCGGTATTGACCGCGAGGAGGAAGCATTATCCGAGGGACGGGCGCTGTATCCCGATTCTCACTTTTTTGTTGCCGACTGCGAGGCGGATGATTTCAGCAACAGACTAAAAGAGATTAAAAAAGAATTAGGCATTGAAGCCTTTGACGTAATCAATATTTCTATGGTGCTTTTGCACATTCAGTCTCCCGAGGTTTTGTTAGACGTTTTAGAGGATCATCTTTCCGACGACGGCATTATTATCGCTTTAGATATTGACGACGGCTTTACCGTCGCTTATCCCGATACCGACGGTTTTTACCGCAGAGCCGTCGATATCTGTCACGAAACCTTATATTCGGGCTTCCGCCACAGCGGACGTCAGGTTTACAGCTATATGTACAATTCCGGGCTCAGCAACGTCACCCTCCACAAAATAGGCCTGTCCACCGCAGGGCTTAGCCGTTCCGAACGGGGCGAGCTGTTTGACGTATATTTCAGCTTTATTTTGGATGACCTTCAAAAAATGCACGAAATCGACCCCGAAAACCGCGTTATTAAAGCCGAGCTCGATTGGTTTAACGATTGCTATAAGCTCAAAAGAGTGGAATTCAAAAACAAGGATAATTTCTTCAATTTGGGCTTTATGCTTATGTCGGCGCGCAGAGGCGATTAATTAAGCAGGTAGCTTTGCTTTTATTAAATGCCCTACGTTTTAATGCAAGTGCAAATAATCCGAAAAGAGGGATTTTTATTATTAATTATTTTGGAGCAAAAAAGGTTCGTTTTTCCTGCGCATATTTATTCCGAATTTATATTAACGGTAAATACCTGTTGGTCAGGGACGAGCAAGGCAGAAATACCTTTCAGCCGGTGGGCGGAGTATATAAGTACACCGATGCCGATATTTTGGATAAAATGAATGCCGCTCAGTGTATGCGCTTCGGCACAGGCGAGGACCTTGACTGTGATTTGCGTATTATTATGCCGAGAAACAAGGTTTCAAAATTCAAAAGATGGTTCAACAGCGAAAAAGGCAGAGAAACGCAGGCTAATTTATACCGCGAATTCAAGGAGGAAATACTTGACAGAATCGACGGTATAGATTATTCGGTTTTTGATGAAATAAAGTACCGTTGCTGCGGCACTCACATTGAATCGAGCAGAATGGGTGAAAGAGATATGCAGGTACGCATAGCCGACGTTGTTGAATTATACCCTACTCCTCAGCAGGAAAAGGTTTTCCTAAAGCTTATGGAGCACGAAAGCAACGTGTATTACTTTGCTACAAAAGAGGAAATTTATGAGCTTGGCAGAACCGGCGGAAATCAAATTCAAACTATATCCAACCACACCTATAAAATTCTTTTTGAAGAAGAAAAGCGTTTAAAAAGAAACAAGCACAGCGGTAAATTTCACAAGGCTCGCTCCCAAGCCGAAATTCCGCCCGCCTATGAGTCTTGGCCGCTTATCGAAAAGGCCGATACCCTTAAGGAATTCACCTTTATAAGCTATAATTCCACAAGCGGAAAAAACGTATGGACTTTCTGCGACAAAAACTCGCCACCCCTAAATAATCTTTGGATTGACCGTAAAAACGTTGCCGAAAACTGGATTGAGGACGTTCGTAAGGCTCTTAATTCCGAAACCTGTAATAAAGCCATACTCTTTATTAACAAGGATTATTTAATACGTAGTACCGCCTGCTACGAGGAAGCAAGGCTTATCCTTGAAAACAAAATTCCTCATATAGTTGTTTTGGTGGATATCGACCATACCTTTGTTAAAGCAACCATTAATAACTGGATTCATTCCGACTTGGCGGATAAGGACAAGCTACGGCTTTTTAAAACCTTATTCCATTACGACGACGATACGGGGCATATAAACGTTTCTATGTTCGCTCTCGGTGACCCCTCCTGTGAACGTTTACTTCAGTGCTACAGTAATTTATAAAAAAGGCGGGTGTACACGACAGCCCGTTCGGGTTTGCGAAATCCTTGCAGGACAATGTAGGCGTCGTCCACTACGAAATATAACAAGGAGATTTTTGTATATATGAAAGCAAACGAGAACAGTACGCAGAATTGATGCTTGCGTTATTAAAACACCAATGATATACATAGCAAAAGCGAGGGGTATTCCCCTCGCTTTTGTTTCATTATTTTATCAAATATTCAAATCCGAGAATCACAACGCCCAAAAGGACCAGCACGATGCCAACGGCCCTATTGAGGGTCTCAGGCTTTGCTTTGTTTGCGAACACTGCGGCAATCCTTGCCCAAACAAAGGTGAAAAGGATGCACAGCGCCATAACAGTAATATTCGGAGAATCCCCAAAAGAAAAATGAGAAACCGAGCCTGTCAACGCAGTAAAGGTCATAATAAATACGCTGGTGCCTACAGCGGTCTTTAACTCATATCCCAACACAGAGGTGAGGATAAGGAGCATCATCATGCCTCCGCCGGCGCCTACAAAGCCGCAGATGAAGCCGATAAAAATACCGCAAAGGATCGACCCTGCGATTTTCTTTTTTCTGCTAACTGCCTCCATTTCCTGCTTGGTGGTCATAACCGGCCTCACAATAAACTTGACACCCAAAATCAGCGTCATAAACGTGCTGAAGCCCCCCATGGTTTGGGCAGGTACAACACTGGAAACATAGCTTCCCACAACTGTGAACAGCAAAACCATGGCCATCATAAGCACGCCGTTTTTAATATCTAAGTTTTTATTTTTTCCATAGGTGTAGGCTGAAACCGCACTAGCCAGTACATCGGAGGCAAGGGCAATACCTACTGCGGTGTAGGGTTCAATCCCAAGGAAAGTAATCAGCATTGGGCTGATTACAGCGGCGGCACTCATACCGGCAAAACCGGTCCCCAGTCCTGCGCCCATACCTGCAAAAAAAGTCACGAGCAAAACAATCCAAATATTCAAAGTATCACCTCTGCAATACTATACCACAAAAAAAGCAAAAAGTAAATCGGTTAATATGCATCTTCGGTGTTTACAGCAGGACGGTGCGAGCATCTTTTTAAGAAAAATTTTTGACGAAAAACAGTATATTTTGACCTATACATAGCAAAAGCGAGGTGAAATTCACCTCGCTCTTATGGTTATATTTCTAACTTGTATGTTTTTATTGTTTCACTTGATTCAGTCAAGTGAGCAGTAATAAAGCAAAACCATTTACTATCTGAACTATAGTCTTCAAAACATATCCATTCGTCGTTATCATTTAGATAATAAGATGCAACTCTAAAGTTTTTGTTATTAACTTCTGTTACCGTT
>JAFVIF010000076.1 GCA_017474125.1 Clostridia bacterium | reverse complement strand
ATTTCTTCCGCCATCGGCGGATTTAGTTGAAAAAAGCACCTGCTTACGCAGGTGCTTTTTTCTGGCTGGGGATGAGGGGTTCGAACCCCCACAAACAGAGTCAGAGTCTGTCGTGCTACCGTTACACAATTCCCCAATATTTTGCTGACAACGACTATTATATGCTTACTGCTTTAATTTGTCAAGAGTTATTTTGCCCATTTTTTTAAAAAAACACTTGAAATCTCTAATGATGTGTGATATTATATATGGGCATTCGGGGTTATAGCGCAGTTGGTAGCGCACCACACTGGCAGTGTGGGGGTCAGGGGTTCGAATCCCCTTAGCTCCACCAAAGACGCACGAAGTGTGCGTCTTTTATATTTTACGGGCTCGTAGCGCAGTTGGTAGCGCACCACATTCGCATTGTGGGGGTCGGGAGTTCGAATCTCCTCGGGTCCACCAGAAAAAGACCTATGCTTTGATACAAAGCATAGGTCTTTTTCAACGAAATAAAACCCTTGCGGGATTTGTGAAATAACGCTTCGCGTTATGAAATAGCTTCGCTATGAAATACGCTGCGGCGTATGAGGGATTTATTTTATTTCACATTTTGCCGCTAACGGAAAAAAGAAAACTCTTGGTTACTGAACAAGTCCGTTAAAAACGGACAATAAAAAAAGAGCCTCCTATGGTAGCATTTAAACACTACCGTAGGAGGTTTTGTTTTTGCTTGAGGCGGTTAGTAAAGAGCGCGTAGCTTTTCTAAAGCTGTTTTGAAATAGGGGTTGTCCTTTTCTACCGAAAGCACGAAGACTATGCGGCCTTCAAGGGAGCTGAGGTATCTGTTTTTATCGGGCTTGCCGTTGGTGAAATACTGCTTATTATCCGTTTTTATAAGGCAGTTTTCGGCACCGTAAAGGAAAAGGTAATGAAGCTCCTGCCGCAGAGTGCGCTTGTATTCGCGGTTAACCGATACCTTTTGGTTAACCGTAAGTCCGGTAACGCTTTGTCGGGAGGCGTTGGTTATAAATTTTGTTTTACTTTGGTTAACGGAAAAATCTGCTTCCTCAAGGAGAGACGTCACCTTTTTGTATACGTGGTAAAGGGGCTCGTCGGAGGAAAAGGTCATATCATCGCAGTAGCGTGTATAGGAAATGCCGCGAGCTTCGCACCATTTTCCTATATTTTCATCAAAGCCCTTCATAACTAAATTTGAAAGAGCAGGGGATGTCGGTGCGCCCTGAGGTAAAGCTTCATCCTTACAGCAAAGAACGGTTAAAACGTAACCGACGTGCCGCGGAAAATAGCGTGTGTTAAAGGCGGCGGAATAAACCTCTCTAAAGGTTATACTGCCAAAAAAATCGGTGATATCTATTTTTAAAATATATTTTTTGCCAACGTGGGGAGAAGCGTTATCCTGCAGGTGAACACCCTTTTTATATGCCTTCGCGTATTTTGAAACAGGGAGATTTTTTAAAATTTCGTTATAAATTATCCGTTGGCACCTTTTAAGCGTTGGGGAAGGAACGTTCAGAATACGGTCGTTGCCGTTGCGCTTTTTTATGGTAAGGGTGCGGTAATCGTTATCACAGCCTTTTTTAAGGAAGCGAACAGTATCCTTAAAATCAACACTCAAAAAGCCGCTTAACTGAAGCAGGTCGTAAATAAAGGGGAGCTTGTTTTGGCTGCGAAAATCCATAACCATATCGGCTGCCGCGGAAAAACCGAATTTCTTAATAAAGCTTTTGTCGCTTGAATCAAAAAACACGGTATTGCCCTTAATTTTCAATCTACTCACTCCCTTAAAAACAAAATAACCCCTTGCGGTACAAAATGTCCTGATAAAAGCGTAGGCGAATTTGAAATCATGAAATGATTGGGTTATTCGCCGCAGCGTTATCCGGAAATGCGCTTCGCTTTTTAGCGAAGCGGTGAGGGTTAGAATAACAGGACGGCGACTCGCCGACCTCCCTAAAGCAAGCTTTAGACGTACGCTACCGCAAGAGGTTTTTGTGTATTAGAAATTCTATCATAAAGAATATGAAAAATCAACTAATTTTAAGATTATTTGTTGTGAAAGCAAAAGTATATCATCCTACCATAGATTCGTTTATTTGTTTCATTGTGTAGGGGATTTTTTCTTCTGCTTTGAAATCAAGGGATAAACGAATATCTCTTGAGGAGGCGGCGATATATAATTTATAATCGCCGGGCTCTACAACCCAATCGTTAAGAGCGGGGTTGAAATAAGAAAGCTCTTTGTATGCAAGGGAAATAGTGATTTCTTTTTCTTCGCCCGCTTTCAGATAAACCTTTTTAAATGCCTTTAATTCTTTAGGCACTCTCGTTACGCAGGACAACGGTTTAGCAGAATAAAGCTGAACAATTTCAGCTCCGTCAACTTCACCTGTATTTTTAAGGGTAAAGGTAACGTTAATGTTGTCAGCTTCTTTGGTGACGGAAGCGTTACTGTATTCAAACGTGGTATAGGATAAGCCGTGCCCGAAAGGATAAACGATTTCATCGGTGTGGGTATCGTAATAACGGTAGCCAACCTCAAGACCTTCGGTGTAACGTGCAACAAGTCCGTTTCCTGTGTCAATGTCGAGCCTTTCCTTTGTGGGGAAGGTTTCGGGAAGTCTGCCCGATGGGTTTACCGTTCCCGTAAGAACGTCGGCAATTCCACCGCCGGCGGCCTCACCGCCAAGCCACATCTGAATTATACCGTCAACACGGTGTCTCCATTTGCCCAAAATCATGGCAGAGCCCGACTGACAAATCACAACAACCTTTTTGCCTGTGTTTGCGGCTGCTTCGATAAGCATTTCCTGATTGCGTTCAAGCTCGATAGTTCTTTTGTCAAAGAATTCGGCATCCTCGGTTTCCATACAGCCGACAAAAACGAGAATTATATCGCATTCATTCAAAGCGGTAAATACCGAAGCACGGCTTCTGAAGGCAAGAGGTTCGGGATAACCGTTTTTCTCGTAAGCTTTTTGATATACGAAATTGCAGTTGGGTAAAGCCTTTTTAAGTTCCTCTATAGGACTTTCAATATATTTGTCGTCGGCGTAAACTTCGGCGCTTCCGTAACCGTAGGAAAGGGGGGCTTCGCCGTACTCGCCCACAATACCAATGGTTTTATATTTTTCTTTGGTTATTGGTAAAACGTCGTTATTGTTTTTAAGAAGAACGGTACCGTTGGCGGCTACCTTTCTTGCAACTGCGTGAAGCTCGTCGCGGTTGTAGTCGCCCTTTTGGTTCTTTTTGGAGAACACAAAGGTTAAAAAACGCTCAAGAGCGTTGTTCATACGTTCTTCGCTTAAGGTGCCGTCGTCAAGGGCAGTTTTGATTTCTTCAACAATTTTTTTATTGTAGGGCATTTGCAAATCAAGACCTGCGGCAATAGCTCTGCCTACGTTTTGTACAGCGCCCCAGTCGGAAATCACAAAACCGTTAAAGCCCCATTCTTCCTTTAAAATGTCGTTTAATAAATGCTTGTTTTCGGAGCACCAAATAGATTGATGTTTGTTATAAGCGCACATAACGCTTGTGGGTTGAGATTTTTTAACGGCGATTTCAAAGCCTTTTAAATAAATTTCGCGAAGCGTACGCTCGTCAACCTCAACGCTGACTATGGTACGGTCTTTTTCTTGATTGTTAAGTGCGAAATGCTTAAGAGAAGTGGCAACGCCAAGACTTTCGACGCCGTTAATATAAGCGGCACCAAGCTCACCTGCAACTATAGGGTCTTCCGATAAATATTCAAAGTTTCTGCCGCATTTTGCATATCTTTTAATATTAATTCCGGGGCCCAACAGCATATCTACGTCGTGCTCGATACAATCCTTAGCCAAGGCCTGACCCATTTCGTATAAAAGGTCGGTATCAAAGGTTGCTCCGGCGCAACAAAGATTCGGGAACGAAGTACAGTTTTCTTCTTTAGTATGACGAACTCCGTGAGGGCCGTCGGCAAGGCTTTTTGCCGGAATATTTAAACGCTCTACGGCATGGGTGAGCATATTTGCATCGCCCGCCAAAAGTTGAGCCTTTTCTTCAAGTGTGAGTAGACTTATAATCTCTTTAATATTCATAATAGCCTCCGTGATGTTTTTACTTGAGTTTTGTGTTTGCAATTTTATCACAAACAGCAAAATTAATCAACTGATTTTAAGGATTATTTTGAATAAGAATCGTAAAAAGGCTTAAAATATTTTCGGGTGATTTTTATGTGTACGGCGATAAGCTTTAATTCAACCGACCATTATTTCGGCAGAACTCTTGATTACGATTATGGGTTTGATACTAAGGTGGTTATCACTCCCCGAAATTATCCCTTCGTTTTCGGCGGTAACGTAACGGTTAAAACCCATTATGCCATTATCGGCGCGGCTGTGGTGGAGGATGACTATCCGCTTTATTTTGATGCCGCCAACGAAAAGGGGCTGTGTATGGCAGGACTTAATTTTGTGGGTAACGCCGTTTATAAAAAGAATGTGACGGGCAAGGATAACATTGCTCAGTTTGAGCTTTTGCCGTGGCTTCTTTCTACCTGCTCTTCGGTTAAGGAGGCAAGGAAAAAATTAGAGAAAATCAACATTACCGACACCCCCTTTAGGGAAGACCTTTCGGCGGCGCCGCTTCATTGGATGCTTGCCGACAATACCGACTGTATAACGGTGGAGTGCGTAAAAGAGGGAATGCGAATTTATGAAAACAGAGTAGGGGTGCTTACCAATAATCCGCCCTTTGATATTCAGCTTTTCCTGCTTAATAACTTTTTTATGCTGACACCGCGACAGCCAAAAAGTAAAAGGTGGGGTAAGGCTCGGCTTGACGTGTACAGCCGGGGAATGGGTGCTATGGGACTTCCGGGCGATTTTTCCTCTGCCTCGCGCTTTGTGCGAGCGGCTTTTATAAGGAACAATCTTTCGGTTGACAATAAGGACTGTACGGGAGCTTTTTTTAAAATGCTGGACAGCGTATGGGTGCCTTGCGGCTGCTGTGTAAGTGAAAACGGGTTGGCGCAGGAAACCTATTATTCCTGCTGTATAAACCCGAGCAAGGGGATATATTCCTACACCACCAATTCCTGCAGGCAGATAAACAGCGTAGATATGAGCAGGGAGGAGCTTGAAAAAGAAAAAATAATCGTTTATCCCTTTGAAAGAAATGAAAAAATAAACCACCAAAATTAATTTTGGTGGTTTTTAGTATATTACTTGTTATTTGGCGGTTTTTAGTATATTACTTGTTGATTTTAGCAAGGATCATATTAGCGCAATCAATCTGATTGGGGATGTTGCCCTGCTCGTCTCTTATTCTCCAGATGTCGGGGGTGATTTCGTCTGCTACGAAAATCTTACCGGTTTCGTCGTAACCAACCTCGATTTTGAAGTCGATAAGCTTTAAGTTCATAGAAGCAAGCTCGGCTTTTAAAACCTCGCCAACCTTTTTAACAATTTCAATAGCTTCATCGTACTGACCGGGGAGAAGAATTCCCTTCATAAGGCAGATTCTCTCAGAAATAAGGGGATCGCCCTGCGCGTCGTCCTTAAGGGTAACCTCTGCGTAAGGGGGATCGAAAACAATGCCTTCGGGAAGGGTGAAGCGGCGACACATACTGCCTGCAGTTTCGTAACGAACAATGAATTCAAGTCTCGGAACGGTGAGGTTTCTAACCTTCATAAGGCCCTTTTCAATATCGGAGCCGAGATAGTGAGTGGGTATGCCGTTTTTCTCCATAAGCTCGAAGAAATAAGCCGATACCGCAAGACCAACCTTGCCCTTGCCCTCAACACTACCGCCTACGGTATTACTGCCGGGGTCGAAAACTCCGTTTTCACCGGTGGCGCTGTCCTTGAAGAAAAGATGAACAATGCCGGTTTCTTCGTCTAACATTACGTTTTTGGTTTTACCTTCATAAAGCTGTTTCATTTTACTTTACTCCTTTTTATCTCGCTCCAAAAAAGAGTTCGACTAAATTACTAAAATAGTATACCATACCGATATATATATGTGCAATAAAAAAATAACGAAAAAATACGATTTTACAAATAAAACAAAAATGCTTTTTTGTATATGCAGTTTTATGTGAAAAATTACTTTTCCTTTTTTAAGTTCTGTTTTTCTCTGCGGCGCTTTTCTTCCTCTGCCTTGGGGTTATACTCTTTAAGAAAATCCTCCCATTGACTGTCGCTCATATCGTCGGTATGGTAGGTTTTGTAAATATAGTTTACAAGATTTAAATAGTTGCGCCTAAAAATAATTTCTGCCCTTGCCTTTAATATAACAAGCCAAACAATGAAAAGAAGGGCAAGCAAAAAGGGGATGAAATGGCGAAGCCAAAAGCTTGGATTAATGCCCTCGTTAAATTCCATAGTATTTGTGGAATTGTCGGCAAGTATTATACAGGAAACGGTACCCGATAAAAGGGTTATGGGAGCCGAAAGGTATTCTAGTGTGACAAAGGAGAGGATTAGGGCAATAAGCTGTACGGCGGCGCATATACCCACCGTTAATATGGTAGATTTAATAGAATTGATTTGGTTAGCGTTATCTACGTTTAAGCCTGCGGCGGTAAGCGCTTCGATTCTTGTGTAGCGCGCGGCAACAAATAACAGGGAGGTTATGGCCGATATGGCCGTAAAAACCGCGTAAAGAGTCCTGAGCCGTTTATAAAGCTTATCGGTGGGCTTTGTGTAAAACAGGGCGCTTCTTTTTTCTGCGGCGCGAACACGCTGTGCAATACTTTCAACATACTTCATTTTAATCACCGAAAATTATTATACTACATTTTTATATTCGTTGACAAGAGGTAATTATAAATAGTATAATAGCAGCGGTGATGAATATGGCGAAAATTAATATTGTAATGGTGGAGCCGGAAATTCCTCAAAATACGGGTAACGTTGCAAGAACCTGCGCGGCAACGGGTGCAACACTACATTTGGTAGGGCCTATGGGCTTTAAAATTGATGATAAACAGCTTAAACGCGCGGGGCTTGATTATTGGCATTTTTTGGATATACATTATTATGACAGCCTTAGCGAATTTTTCGGGAAGAACCCCGACGGGGAATATATTTACTTTACCACCAAGGCGCAGAAAAACCACAGCGACCGTACTTACGGCGATAACTGTTATTTAATGTTCGGCAAGGAAACTAAAGGACTTCCCGAGGAATTACTTATTAAAAATCCCGAAAGGTGCGCCAGAATTCCTATGGCAACCGATATAAGAAGCCTAAACCTTTCAAACAGCGTAGCAATAGGCGTATATGAAGTGCTTCGCCAGTGGAATTACCCCGAGCTTGAGGGTGCGGGAAATCTTCATAATTACAAATGGGAGGATTTGGATTAATGAGCTATTTTAAGTTTTCATCCGACAAGCCTGCTCTCAGTTACAAATGTAACGAGGAAATGAAGTTTTTTATACAGGCGAGAAATAACTGTACGGATATTGCCTGTAAATATATAAAATGGGAAATACGTACAGACGACGGACAGAAAAAAAGCGGTTTCGGTTCTTGTGATATAGGAGAGCCCTTGTGTCTTACCGCAAGTATTTCACGTCCCGGCTTTGTTCGTATAACCTGTACTGCTTATAATACCGATTTCGGAGCCAACACGAGTTTTGACGTGCTTGAGGCGGGAGCGGGCGCCGAAATAGAAAAGCTTAGCTACTGCGATACCGTTCCCGAGGATTTCGATAAATATTGGAGCGATATTGAAAAGCTTGTTGAAAGCTTTGATGAAAAGGTTTTAATGTGGGAGGACGTTTCCATAAAAGCGCCGAAAGGCTATAAGCTTTACGATATACGGATAAGCACCCCCGAGGGCAGACCTGTTTCGGGACTTGTTTCTATCCCCGATAAGGAAGGCAAATTCCCGTTAAAAATGATGTTCAGCGGTTATTCCGTAGTGGGGTGCAGTGAGGCAACGTATAAAAAGGATACTATCGTTGCACGTATAAACGCTCACGGAATTGAAAATTTTGTTTCAAAAACCGAATGTGTTTTAAACTATCCCGACCTTGCAAATTACGGACTTAATGACAGCGAAAACCAAAGCAATATGACCACCTATTGGCGCGGCGTTATGATACGCGACCTTATTGCAACAAAATATATGAAAACCTTGCCGCAGTGGGATAAAACGACTCTTATTGCTCACGGCGGAAGTCAGGGCGCTCTTCAGGCAACCACCGTTGCGGCTCACGACAGCGACGTAACCTGTCTTGAAATTTTTATTCCTTGGTTTTGCAATCTTAATGCCGAAAATAACGGATATATGGGCGGTTGGCGTGCAAAGTTCCAAGAGGGACTTCGTTATTTTGATACGGTTGCTCAGGGCACAAGGGTAAAATGCCCCGTTACCATAGAAGCGCGACTTGGTGATTACTGCTGTCCGCCATCTACAACAATGACCCTTTATAATTCCTTTAACTGTTATAAGCACCTTACAATGGTTCAGGCGGGTACGCATCCTTACGTTCCGCCCGAGAGAGAGGAATTCCATTTTGTGTATGACCCCGAAAATCCGAGCGGTGAAATTAAACTTGGTAAATACCGTCACTTCAAGGGCAACGAATACGAGGTTTTACACGTCGGCTTTGACAGCGAAACCTGTCAAAAAGCGGTGGTGTATAAGGCGCTTTACGGCGAAGGCGATATTTGGGTAAGACCCGAGTATATGTTCAGAGAAAAAATCTTCAAAAACGGCAAATTTATATCCCGATTTGAATATATCGGTTAACTGCACAATTCGGGTATAATAATACAGGTGTAAATTTGTTATATTTTTGTCAAAATAATCGTTGAAAATTTTGCGAAAAAGTGGTAAAATACTTTTGTATGAAAAGAAAACTGAAAGGAAGTTTTTTAAATGAACGCATTAAACAAAAAAACAGTTGATGACATTAACGTAAAAGGCAAAAAGGTTCTCGTTCGCTGTGACTTTAACGTACCGCTCAAAAACGGCGTTATCACCGATGAAAACCGTATCAATGCCGCTCTCCCCACCATCCAGAAGTTAATTAACGACGGTGGTCAGGTTATTCTTTGCTCTCACCTTGGCAAGCCGAAGGGTGAGCCCAAGCCTGAATTAAGCCTTGCTCCCGTTGCCGAAGCTCTTTCCAAGAAGCTTGGTAAAGAGGTTGTTTTTGCCGCTGACGACAATGTTGTAGGCGAAAATGCAAAGGCTGCTGTTGCCGCTATGAAGGATGGCGACGTAGTTCTTTTACAGAACACCCGTTACAGAGCAGAGGAAACCAAGAACGGCGAAGCATTTTCTAAGGAGCTCGGCAGTCTTGCTGAAATCTTCGTAAACGATGCTTTCGGCACCGCTCACCGCGCACACTGCTCCACCGTTGGTGTTGTTGATTACGTTAAGGAGGCCGTTGCAGGCTACCTTATCGGTAAGGAGCTTAAGTATTTAGGCGCCGCTGTTGAAAACCCCGTTCGTCCCTTCGTTTGTATTTTGGGCGGCGCAAAGGTTGACAGCAAGCTCCCCGTTATTGAAAACCTTCTTACCAAGGCTGATACCCTTATTATCGGCGGCGGTATGTCCTATACCTTCCTTGCCGCAAAGGGCTACGGTGTTGGTACCTCTCTTATTGACGAAACCAAGATTGACTATTGCCGTGATATGATGGCAAAGGCAGAGGAAAAGGGCGTTAAGATTCTTCTCCCCATTGACTGCACCGTTACTAAGGACTTCCCCGATCCTATCGACGCTCCCGTTGAGATTAGCATTGTTGACGCTGATAAGATTCCTTCTGATATGATGAGCCTTGATATCGGACCCAAGACCGCTGAGCTTTACGCAGAAGAGGTTAAGAACGCTAAGACCGTTGTTTGGAACGGACCTATGGGCGTATTCGAGAACCCCATTCTTGCAAAGGGCACCTTCGCTGTTGCTCAGGCTCTTGCTGATACCGATGCTGTTACCGTTATCGGTGGCGGTGACTCTGCTGCCGCAGCCAACAACTTAGGCTTCGGTGATAAGATGACCCACATTTCTACCGGTGGCGGCGCTTCCCTTGAGTTCCTTGAGGGTAAGGAGCTTCCCGGCATTGCCGCAATGAACGATAAATAATTAAAAATAAACGGGGCGGAATTTTTCCGCCCTGCATTTTGCATAAATAAAGGAGAAAACAACAATGAATAAAGCTAAAAGAGCCGCTGTTATTGCCGGCAACTGGAAAATGAACAAAACCCCTGCAGAGGCTGCCGCACTTATTAACGAAATGAAGCCATTAGTAAAGGATGCCGACTGTAAGGTTGTTCTTTGCGTACCCGCTATTGATATCCCTGCCGCTGTTGAGGCCGCAAAGGGAAGCAATATTGAAATCGGCGCTGAAAACGTTCACTTTAAGGAGAGCGGCGCTTATACCGGCGAAATTGCCGCCAATATGCTTGTTGAGGCAGGCGTTAAGTACGTTGTAATCGGCCACAGTGAGAGAAGACAGTACTTCGGCGAAACCGACCAGACCGTTAACCTTCGTACCCTTGCCGCTGTTAAGGCAGGCCTTACTGCTATTGTTTGCGTAGGCGAAACCCTTGAGCAGAGAGAATTAGGCTACACCGAAACCCTTCTTAAGTTCCAGACCAAAATGGCTCTTACCAACGTAAGTGCTTCTGACCTTGATAAAATCATTATTGCTTACGAGCCTGTATGGGCTATCGGCACAGGCGTTACCGCTACCGCTGAGCAGGCTGACGAGGGCAACGGCTACGTTCGTGAGGCTATTGCCG
This sequence comes from Clostridia bacterium, assembly GCA_017474125.1. Lineage (GTDB taxonomy): Bacteria > Bacillota > Clostridia > Oscillospirales > Acutalibacteraceae > SIG607. Next base: position 78,524 of record JAFVIF010000076.1, on the reverse strand, counting down.
AGGTTTACGGCAAAGAGGTTGCCGAAACCGTTACCGTACAGTACGGCGGTTCTATGAACGCTAAGAACGCTGACGAATTAGTTGCTAAGGTGAACGTTGACGGCGGTCTTATCGGCGGCGCTTCCCTTAAGGCTGAGGACTTCTCCGTTATTGTTAAGGCCGCAAGCAAATAAGGTGAAAATAATGAAAAAACCTGTTGTTTTATGTATAATGGACGGCTTTGGAATTCGCGACGTTAAGGACGGTAATGCAATTCTTAATGCCAAGACCCCCAATTTAACCAAGCTTTTTAAGGAAAATCCCTTCACTACCATCGGAGCTTCGGGCTTAGACGTTGGTCTTCCCGACGGTCAAATGGGTAACAGCGAGGTTGGTCATACCAACATTGGCGCAGGCCGAGTAGTATATCAAATGCTGGTTAAAATCTCTAAGTCTATTAAGGACGGCAAGTTCTTCGAGATTGAAGCAATGAAAAAGGCAATGGAAAACTGCCTTAAAAACGACAGCGCCCTTCATATGATCGGCCTTTTATCCGACGGCGGTGTACACAGCCACATTGAACACCTTTACGGCATTTTGGAAATGGCTAAAAGGTACGGCCTTACTAAGGTTTACGTGCATTGCCTTATGGACGGACGTGACGTTTCCACCACCTCGGGCGCAGGCTTTATAAGAGATTTACAAAGCAAAATGGCAGAAATCGGCGTTGGTAAGGTTGCTTCGGTTATGGGCAGATACTATGCTATGGACCGCGACTTTGCTTGGGACAGAGTAGAAAAGGCTTATGCCGCTATGGTTTACGGCGAGGGTGTAGAGACAAATGATGCCGCCGCCGCTGTAGAGGAATCTTATAAAAACGGTGTAACCGATGAGTTTATTCTTCCTACCGTAGCTGATAAAAACGGTATGATTAAAGCAGGGGACAGCGTTGTGTCCTTTAACTTCCGCCCTGACAGAGCAAGACAGTTTACCCGTGCCTTTGTTGATGAGTCCTTCGACGGCTTCGAGCGTAAAATGGGCTATATGCCGCTTACCTACGTTTGTATGACTCAGTACGATGAAACCATGCCTAACGTAAGCGTTGCATTCCCTCCCGAGGAGCTTAAAATGACCTTTGGTGAGTATCTTGCAAGCAAGAAAATGACTCAGCTTCGTATTGCCGAAACTCAGAAGTACGCTCACGTTACCTTCTTCTTTAACGGCGGCGAGGAAAAAACCTTCGAGGGTGAGGACAGAATTCTTATTCAGTCTCCCGACGTACCCACCTTTGATTTACAGCCCGAAATGAGCGCATACCCTGTATGCGATGCCGTATGCGAGCAGATTTTATCAGGTAAATACGATGCAGTTATATTAAACTTTGCAAACTGTGATATGGTAGGCCATACCGGTGTGTTCGACGCGGCTGTTAAGGCTGTAGAAGCAGTTGATACCTGCGTTGGCAGAGTGGTTGAGGCAACAAAGAAAATGGGCGGCGTAACCTTTATTACCGCCGACCACGGTAATGCCGATTGTATGGTAGGCGAGGACGGAAAGCCCTTTACTCCCCATACCACCAATCCCGTACCCTTCTGTGTTGTAGGCTACGACTGTAAGCTTAAGGAGGGCGGCAAGCTTGCCGATATTATCCCCTCTATGCTCACCGTTTTGGGACTTCCCAAACCCGCAGAAATGGACGGAGAATCCCTTATCCTTTAATGCTGTAACAGTTTAATATTAAAATAAAAACGGAAGTTTTCTTTTGCGAAAACTTCCGTTTTGTTTTGAATATTTATTGGTTGGTTACGGGGGTGGAAGAGGTGTCGGAGCTTGTGTTGTCTTCGGGGGGAGCAGGCTTTACACTGCTGTAATAGATAAGAATTTTATCGTCAATGCTTAAGGAATCGCCAACGGCAGGGTCGGTTTTAACAACGTGGTGGTAGTCAACCGTAGCATCCTCAATTTCATAAAAGGTTACGTTTTTATAATTGAAGCCGTTTTTGAATAATTCGATTAAGGCTTCCTGCTCGCTCATACCGTAAAGGTTGGGCATTATAACAACCTCGGGACCAAGGCTTAAGGTTACGTAAACGGTAGCGTCGCGCTTAACCTTACTGCCTGCCTTGTAGTCCTGATCAACTACAATGCCTGCCGCCTTAGAGGAATACTTTTTACCGAGAATTTTGAACTTGAATTCGGGGTAACGGTTGCAAACCTCCTCAAAGGTTAGGCTGTCCTTGGTAAAATCGGGCACCTCAAGAAGCAATTCATCGCTTTGAGATGGGGTAGAGCTGCTATCAACGATTGACGAGCTGTTATCGGGAACCGAGGAGCTGCTCGCAGGGGTGCTTGTGCCGTTTCCCGAAAGACCACCCATTAAAAGCCAGAATATAAAGAAAACAACCAAAAGCGCGGCCGCCGTGATTACGGCACTTAGCACCGCCGCCTTTTTTGCGGAATTGTCCTTTTTGTGAGGACGGTTTACGTTTATGGGCTTGCTTTCCTTAACAGGCTCGGGCTTGTTGCCTACAGCGTTGAAGCTGGTAGTCATATCAATAGCCGGAGAGATGTCAATTTTAAGCTCATCCATATTTTTTGTTCTGTTTTCCTTTAAAATCTGCAAAGCGTTTGCAAGGGTGGTTAGCACGGGCTTGGGTAAAGCCTCGGCAATCTTTGCAGGAATGGTCATTTTATCGTCGGTTATGCGCTCGTTTGCTTCGGGAAGGGTAGAGCCCATAAGCACCCTGAAAAGGGTTGCGGCAAAGCCGTAAACGTCGGTTGCCTCGTCCATTTCGCCGTCATCAAGACCGTATTGCTCGGCGGCGGCGTAGCCCGGGAATACCTGAGAATTAATAGGACTGCTTGATTTTCGAAGCTGTGCAATGGCAAATCCCGAAAGTCTTAGCTTTCCGTCCCTGCCCACCATAACGGTTTCGGGAGAAATACCGCCGTGGATAATCCCCTCCTTATGTAAAGCCGAAACAGATGAAATAAGGGGCATAAACAAGGCCTTTGCCTGCTCCCAGGAAAGGGTACCGCCGTTGCGGAGTAAAAATTCCCTTAAGGTAATACCCGGAACAGCTTTGGAAATAATATAAGCAGTGTTGTTACATTCAATAATATCGTAAATTTGCGGAACAGCCGCAAGGGTAATGCCCTTAAGCTTTTTGGCAAGAGCTAAAAAATCCATTAAAGCGGCGTTAAAGGAAAAATCGTTTCCTTCGGTTACGCTAACGCTTAAATCCTCGTTACGCTTTGCAAGGGGAACGGGGAAAAACTCGCGAATATTTATAATGCTGTGGGCTTGGTCATCCCAGCCTATGTAGGTAATGCCCTCACCGCTTTTTTCAATAGCCTTACCAATATAGTATTTACCCTGAATACGGGTTTTAATGGGAAGCGTGCCCGATGGGTTAGGTGTGCCTGCAGTATGGCCGCATATAGGGCAAACGGCTTCGCCGCCGTTATCGTTCATACAGCCCATACAAAGTTTTTCGAAAGTAAGCATAAAAGGGGTCCTTTCAGATTTAATATACTATGCCATTATATCATATCTTTGCGTATTATTCAAGGGGCACCAGATTTTTGAAAACGCAGGTGTGCTTTGGGGTAATGGTGCGGTCCTCGTGAAGGGAACCGAAATACCAATGCTTATAGCTGCAAAGACGGCTGATTTTATCAAAATAACCGTTTATTTTGGTTATAAGCTCGGTTTCGCCGCGGCGTAGCTGCATAGCGCTTTTTACGGGAGCGGGTGGCTCGTGGGTAAGTATATAATCAACGGCCTTTCCGTTTTCATCGAGTATTTTAGCGCCCTCGGCCATTTCCTCGGGGGTGGCAATTTCCTGCCGCCACCACTTGCCGCTGTCAAGGCGCATATCCTTATCAACACTTTCACCGCCGCCAAAGGTAAAAATACTTTTGCCTTCAATATTATAAATTTGTCCGCGGCATAAATGAATAAGGTTTTCGCTTATACGGTGTACAAGGCCGCCCTTCCATACCGTACGGCGACAACTGTTTATAATATCGTAATTGTCGTGGGTGCCGTCAAGAAAGGCTACGGTGTATTTGCGACTGCCAAGATATTTTATAACGTCCTTTTCGTTTTCATCGCCGTTCCATAAAAAACCGAAGTCGCCGCATACAATAAGAGTGTCGCCCGCTTTAAGCTTTCGCCATTCTCGGTCAAAGAGTCGGTCGATATCGCCGTGCATATCACCGGTTACGTATACCAAAATATCTCGCCCCTTTCAAAATAAAACACTTTTATTTTTTGCCAATTTATTGTATACTAAATATATACGTAATTATTATACTATACTTTAGGTGATTTTTCTATGAAAAAAAGAATTTTTTCATTAGTTTTAATAATTTGTTTGCTTTTTTCGGCCGTTTTGCCTGCGAAAGCCTTCGAAATTACCGCCTTCGAGGTGCCTGCCGAGAGTGCGGCGCTGTATAGCCTTGATACGGGGGAATTCCTTTACGGCAAAAATCTTGATAAAAAGGTATACCCGGCTTCTATGGTGCAAATTATGGCGGCTGTGGTTATTCTTGAAAGGGTAGACGACCTTGAAGCCTTTAAGGTTACCATGACCGAAAGCGCTTATAATAATATTTTGGGCACTGGCTCGGCAATTTTACACCTTAAAATCGGGGAGGAGCTTAACGGTAAGGACGCCTTGGCAGCAATGCTTATTTCCTCGGCAGGCGATGCCATTTACGCTTATTGCGAGGCGGTGGCAGGCAGTATTGAGGGCTTTGTTAAAATGATGAACGACAAGGCGGTGGAATTAGGCCTTTCGGGTACGCACTTTACAAACCCTATAGGCCTTCACGACAATAATAACTACACCACCGTCAGGGATATAATAACCCTTACAAGCTACGCTATAGAAAAGCATCCCGTTTTTTCCGAGCTTACCGCTAAATCACGTTATAAAATGGCGGCAACCAATATGAGGGATGAGCGTACCATAGTTACCACCAACTATATGGTTGATACGGGCACAAATTATTATTACACCTACTGTACGGGCACCAAAACAGGCTACACCGATGAAGCGGGCAGATGCCTTACCGCTACTGCCTCCTACAACGGCTATAAATATTTGGCGGTGCTTATGAACTGTCCGAGCGGCAGTACCAGAATAGAGTTTTCTACGGCGCGTCAAATGTTCCGTTGGGCCTTTAACGGCTTTGAGTATAAGGCTATTCTCGATACGGCCTCGCCCGTAGCCGAAATGCCTGTGCGACTTTCTATGGAATACGACCACGTTGCGCTGTATCCCGAAAAGCAGCTTACCTCCATTTTGCCTAACGAAGCCGATAATTCCACCATAATAATAAAGCCTACCCTAAGCTATAAATCGGTTAACGCGCCCGTTAAAAAGGGTGACGTGCTCGGTACGGCGGAGGTGGTTTACGCCGAGCAGGTAATAGGTACCGTTAACCTTGTGGCGGGGCAGGACATAGACAGCAATGCAATGCTGGTTTTCTTTGACTTTATCAGAAGAATAGTTACTTCAACCGCCTTTACGGTTATATTTATATTGCTTATTTTGTCGGTGCTTTGCTTTGTGGCTTACGTTGCGTATATTAATTCTAAGGGCAAAAAGAAGACTCGAAAGGTAAGGTATATTCCTTACGACGAGGAAAAGGAGCTTTTGCACAAGGAAAAAATACGTAAAAAGCGTGAAAAGGCAGGCCGACCTGAATACGGAAAGGATGAAAACGATGAAGAAAACACTGGCTATTTTAATTAAAGCGCTTATAAGCGCCGCGGTGATTTTTGCAGGGTATTGGATAATGCTTCCGCCCTTAAATCTTCGCAGCACCGAGCTTTACGGCTTTATGATTTTTGTGATTATTGCCGTTACGGTGGTTTTCGGCTTTGGCAGTGTGTTTAAGTCTTTAAAAGAGGTAAACGACGCAAACGACCGAAATTCTATAAAGGCGGCGGTAGATAAATTTAAGCGGCTCAAAACACCGTTTAAAATTTCGGTTTGCGCCATACTGCTCGTTATAGTCGTTATGCTTGTAGGCACCGTTATCGGCGCGCAGATTTTCAACGCTTCAAGCTACAATACCCTTATGACTATGCAAAACGGCGATTTTGTAACCGAGGTTAGTGAAATCGGCAAGGAGCAGATTCCCGTAGTTGACAAGGATACCGCTTCAAGGCTTGGACAAAGAAAGCTTGGCGAAATGGCTGACCTTGTTTCGCAGTTTGAAATTGATGCTCATTATACTCAGATTAACTTTAAGGGCAGACCTGTGCGCGTAACTCCCTTGCGCTACGGCGATGCTATTAAGTGGCTTGGCAACAGAGCTGAGGGTATACCTGCTTATATTATGGTGGATATGACCACTCAGGATACAACCCTTGTTCGCCTTAACGAGGGCATTAAGTATTCCGAAAGCGAATATTTTATGCGCGACCTTATGAGAAAGCTCCGATTTGCCTATCCCACCAAAATTTTCGATGATATTACCTTTGAAATCGACGATAACGGAACGCCATTCTGGGTTGCTTCCACGGTGGAGTACCGTATAGGACTGTTCAGCGGTACCGATATCGGAGGCGCGGTGCTGCTTAACGCACAAACGGGAGAAAGCGTTTATTACGATATTAAAGATATCCCCACTTGGGTTGATCAGGTTTACAGCGCTGATTTGGTACTGACTCAGCTTGCCTATAACGGTAAGTATCGCTCGGGCTGGTTAAACTCGGTGTTCGGTCAAAAGGGCGTGCTTCAGCCCACCGACGGCTATAATTACCTTGCAATAAACGACGACGTATGGCTTTATACGGGTATTACCTCGGTAACAAGCGATGAATCTAACGTTGGCTTTGTGCTTACTAATTTGCGTACTAAGGAAACCCGTTACTATCCCGTACCCGGTGCCGAGGAATTTTCGGCTATGAGCTCGGCAGAGGGTCAGGTACAGCATCTTTCCTACACAGCAACCTTCCCCTTGCTTTTAAACGTTGCCGACCGTCCCAGCTATTTTATGGCTCTTAAGGATTCGGCAGGGCTTGTTAAAATGTACGCCTTCGTTGACGTACAGCAGTATCAGATTGTCGGTACGGGCAGCACGGTAGAGGAAAGCAGAATCGACTACCTTAACAAGCTTAAAAAGGAAGATGTTGATACCTCGGTAAGCGAAAAGCAGTCTATTAGCGGTACTGTTGAAAAAATAAGCAGCGCGGTAGTTGACGGTAATACCTGCTACTATATTATGCTAAAGGACAACGACACGGTGTTTACCGTGCCCGTCACCCTTTCTGATAAGCTTCCCTTTGTAGGCGCAGGCGACACCGTTACCTTAACCTATTCAAGCGACAGTATGGGTGTTACCGTATCGGCGGTAGAAATAAACTAAAATAAGCAAAGACGAAAATTGAGCCTTTAAAATCAGGTCCGGATTATTTGTGTTTGCTTAAGCTCATATCAAGGAATAAAGTGATAATACTATCCTTGAGGTGAGCCGATAAAGTGATTAATATATTAGCGGCGGCTTTGGCTTTGGTTTTAATCCTTGCCTACCGCCGCTTTTCTGTTTTAAATAATAGAAATAAGGAGCTTTTGCAAAAGCTTTTTGCGCTGACTCTTCTTATTTTCAATATATACCGTTATATAAGCCAATGGGTGGTATCGGGGATAATACGCCCTCCCGTAGAGTTTTCGGCTCTTGCCTATTTTTTTGTGCCGCTTATACTGCTTTTTAAGGTTAAAGGGCTTTACGTTTGGGCAGCATACTCGGGACTGCTTGCAGGGGGCGGTTATTTTTTGTCGGTAATTGCCTTCGGTAAATGGGCGTACGTTCATTATACGAATGAAAGAATAGCCGCAGCATATTTTTGCCACGGCATATTATTGCTTTTATCCCTTTTCATAACCGAGCAAAGCCGCTTTTGTGAAAAATCCTGCTGGTTGCTTGTCACAGCCTTAAGCCTTGTGGGACTTCGCACCCTTATGCTTTACGGACTTTTTAACGGCGGCAGGGGGATTTTTATTTATGAATTACTGTTTGCGTATTTACCTTTAAGGCTGTTCGGTGCGTGGATTCTGCCCATATATTATATAGCCCTTTTTGTACTTCTTATACTGTCCTTCAAGCTGTTTTTTAAACTGAATTTTCGGCTAAATAAAAAACGGTCGCTGGGGAGTTGTTCTTAAGACCAACTCCTAAGCGACCGTTTTTTTGTTTTATTTAAACCTTTACTATACCGAAGGCTTCGAGTACCGAGAAGCCGAGGATAAGAACGATTAAAACGGGGGCAACGTAACGGATAATTACACTGAAAAGCGTTTTGGCTTTAAACTGCGCAGAAAGCTCAGCTTCCTCAATAAGCGATTTGGGTTTAATAACGTAGCCAACGAAAATGCAGGTGAGCAGAGCGACTATTGGCATAAGCACGCTGTTGCTTATGAAGTCGAAGAAGTCGAGGAAGGCGAAGCCTAAAATCTTAACACCTGCCCAAGCGCCGTTGCCGAGAGATGACGGCAGACCTAAAGCAACACATCCGATAAATACTATAAGGCAGGTGATTTTACGGTTAAGCTTAAACTTATCCTGAATTACCGAAACAACCGTTTCCATAAGGGAAATGGAGGAGGTAAGTGCGGCAAAAAGCACCATAAGGAAGAAAATAATACCTATAACAGTACCGCCGGGCATACTTTGGAATACCTTGGGCAGAGTAATAAACATAAGAGAGGGACCCTTGCCTAAGGCTTCCTCGCTACCGCCCGAGAAAGAGAATACGGCGGGCACAATCATAAGACCCGCAAGGAAAGCAATGCCTGTATCGAAAATTTCAACCTGATGAATTGAGGAGGAAACGTTAACGTCCTTTTTCATATAGGAGCCGTAGGTAATCATAATACCCATTGCAAGGCTCATTGAGTAGAAAAGCTGACCCAAAGCGGCAAGTACGGTGGTAACCGAGAAGTGCTCAAAGTTGGGTGTTATGTAGTAAAGCACACCCTCAAAAGCGCCCGGCATACACGCCGAGTATATAGCAATAAAAATAGTAATGACAACAAGAATGGGCATCATTATTTTACTTGCCTTTTCAACGCCCTTTTCAACACCGAAAAGAACGATTAAGGCAGTTATGCCGATAAAGAGCATAAACCAACCGATAGGCTCGCCAACCTTACCGATAAAGCCTGTGAAGTAATCGTCTCCTGCGGCGGCATTTGCCTGACCGCCGATAAAGGCAACAAGATACTTAAAAATCCAGCCGCCTATTACAGAATAATAGGGAAGGATAATAACGGGTACAAGGGCCGCAAGCCAACCGATAAAGGACCATTTTTTGCTAAGCGCTCCAAAGGCATTGATGGCGCTTTGGCCTGTTTTTCTACCGATAAGAATTTCGGCGGCCGCTAAAGCAAAGCCGAAGGTTAATACTAAAATAAGGTAAACAAGAAGGAACATACCGCCGCCGTGCTTTGCCGCAAGGTAGGGGAAGCGCCAAATGTTACCAAGACCTACAGCAGAACCGGCGGTGGCAAGAACAAAGCCGATTTTACTGGAGAAATTACTGCGTTTTTCACTCATTTGTCTCAAACCTTTCAAAGAATATACCTTATTATTGCACATTTTTTAAGAAAATGCAATAAATAACTACTGCGTTTGTAAAATTACGGAAAAGGTTTATTTCGGTATAAAAGCTATGAGCAAATATCCTTTGCCAAATTGATAATTGGCTTTTGGCGCTTTTCTGCGTACTTCATTGCTTTGTAGGCACCGCCGAATTCACGGTTAACGTAGCAGATAATTAAATCTGCCCTGTCTACCATTTCGCGGTTACGTTCCTCTAAGGCGGCCTTGGGGTGGGAAAGGGCTGCTCTTTCGGAAAGGGTAATTTCGTCGTAGTATTTCAAATAATATTCTTTGTTATTTAAGCATTAAGCACCGCTACCTTTCAACCTGAATATACATTACAGTTTAACATAACGGTAAAAACATTACAAGTATTGTGTATAAAACCGTTAAATTTAGCGGTAAAATACAGATGTGAAAGGGTGAGATTATGGACACACATCAAAGACTTAGGCAATTATTGGATGAACGTGGATGGACTGAATACCGTTTGTCTAAGGAATGCGGATTGTCGGAGTCAACCATTGCAAATATTTTCAAAAGAAATACCTTGCCGTCTATAAGCACGCTTGAAGCAATTTGTAAGGGCTTTGGTATTACCATATCTCAGTTTTTTGCACAGGGGGATATGATTGAAATGACACCTGAAATTAAAGAGCTTTTTAATTCTTGGGTGAATTTGACAACCGAACAAAAGCAGGTAGTATTACAAATGATACGCGCCCTTAATTCAAATAAATCGTAGGGTATGATGCCTACATCATACCGTAAGCAAACACGAATAATCCTAACCTGCCTAAAACGGCATTCTTTCGGCACTTTTCGGTTTGTCATCACCCGTAGGCGTTAGCATAATAAAAAGCGAAGGCTGTTAATAAACTGCCTTCGCTTTTTGTTTGTTTTAAAATTTACAGCTTTTCTACGTCGCTGTCGGTAATAATATGGAAGCCTGCGCCTGTAAGAGCGGCTTCGGCCTTTTGGTTATCGGCAACGCGCATAACCATATATGCGTGCTTTTCGGTTCTGGTCATAAAGGCGTAAAGGTATTCCATATTAATATGGTTTTCGTCTAAAACCTTTAAGGCTTCGGAGAGCTTTCCGGGGGCATCACCGATTTTAACACCCACAACGTCGGTGGTTTTAAGGAGATAGCCTTCCTCGGCAAGGGTTTTGCCTGCAAGGGCTGTATCGTTAACGATAAGGCGCAGAATACCGAAATCCTCGGTGTCGGCAATAGAAAGAGCGCGAATGTTCACGTTATGCTTTGCAAGAGTATCGGTAATTGCAACGAGAGAGCCCTGATGATTCTGAACGAAAACGGTAAGTTGTTTTAAAGACATAGCTATTCTCCTTTCTTAATGAAGCTTGCGCTTATCAATTACGCGCACAGCCTTGCCCTCGCTTCGGGTAATTGACTTGGGCGGAACAAGATGAACTGCAGGGTTAATGCCGAGCATAACCTTCATAGAGTTTGCAAGAGCCTTTTCAAGAGCGGTAATACCGCTAACGGTGTCGGTAAACTGCTCGGGATTCATTTCAACGTTAATGTCGAAGGTGTCGTTGTTGCCTACTCTGTCAACGATAATCTGATAGTTAGGCTGATAGCCATCGTTTAAAAGAACGGTTTCGATTTGGCTGGGGAAGACGTTTACGCCGCGGATAATCAGCATATCGTCGGTTCTGCCCATAGGCTTAGCCATTTTAATGAGAGTTCTGCCGCAGGAGCATTTTTTGCGTGAAAGAACGCAAATATCACGTGTTCTGTAGCGGAGCAGGGGGAAGGCTTCCTTATCTAAAGCGGTGAATACAAGCTCACCCTTTTCGCCCTCGGGAAGAACCTCGCCCGTATCGGGGTCGATAATTTCGGCAAGGAAGTGGTCCTCGTTAACGTGCATACCCGTTTGCTCACAGCATTCAAAAGCTACACCGGGGCCGCTGGTTTCGGTAAGACCGTAAATATCGTAAGCCTTAATGCCTAAATCTTTTTCAATACCGCGTCTCATTTCTTCTGTCCAGGGCTCGGCGCCGAAAATACCTGCTTTAAGGGGAATTTGGTCGGGAGTGTAGCCCATTTCCTTTAAGGATTCGGCAATATATGCGGCATAAGAGGGAGTACAGCAAAGAATTGTAGCGGAAAGGTCATTCATAAACTGAATTTGTCTTTCGGTAAAGCCTGAAGACATAGGAAGGGTAAGACAGCCTACCTTGTGTGAGCCGCCGTGAAGACCTGCGCCGCCTGTAAAGAGGCCGTAGCCGTAAGCAACCTGACAAACGTCCTCGTTGGTGCCGCCTGCGGCAACGATAGCTCGCGCACAGCAATCCTCCCATAAATCAACGTCGTTCTGAGTATAAAAAGCAACTACGCGCTTACCTGTAGTACCCGAGGTAGAGTGGATACGTACACAGTCCTTAAGGGGCTTTGCAAGAAGACCGTAGGGGTAAGCTTCTCTTAAATCTGCCTTGGATAAAAAGGGGAGCTTATGTAAATCCTCAATACCGTTGATATCTTCGGGTTTAACGCCTTTTTTGTCCATTAAATCGCGGTAATAGGCAACGTTTTCATATACGTGCTTTACCTGCTTTTTCAGTTTTTCCGATTGAAGCTTTTTAATTTCCTCAACCGGCATGGTTTCGATTTCTTTTTGATAGTAGTTTTGTGCCATTGTAATCATCCTTTCTGTTTATTTTGTTTGGTACAAACCGCGGAATGAAAGGAAATAAAAAAATCCTCTGCATTCCGATAAGAATACAGAGGACGAGAAAATCGAAATCCCGTGGTACCACCTCAGTTCGCCGTTATCTCACGGTAACGGCCTTTTCAGGTACTAACATACCTTAGTTCTGTTACGGGAACACCCGTTGCAGCCTACTTTAAGCAAAGCTTAGTTCAGTGCACTGCTAACAGAATGAATTCAAAACGTACTTGCCTATTGTCTCGCACCGAACGACAACTCTCTTAAAAGCTTTTCCGAATTTACTACTTTCTGATCATCGCATTTAAAACGTCTTTAAGACAAGAAATATTTTAACACGGTAAAATTTAATTGTCAACACTTTTATAAAAAAGTTGATTTTTCGGGCTTATGCGTTATAGCCTAAATCGAAAGCTATTTTGTTCATTTCCACAAATTTTGGAGCAACGGTATTTTCAATAGCCGCAATCCATTTGTCGTAAGGAATATGGAAATACTTTGCGGCCTTGCCCATAAGCACAATGTTTACCGCCTTACTGCTGCCTGCCTTTTCGGCAAGACTCAGTGCGTCTAAGGCTTCAACACAGCAACCCTTATCGGTTAATTCGTTAAGCACCTTTTCGGGGTACTCAGCAGCGCCGATAATAACGGGCATAGGGTCAATTTGCTGGGTATTAACCACAATTTTTCCATCCTTTTTAAGGAAGGCGGCATAGCGCGCGGCCTCCAGCTTTTCAAAGGATATAATAATATCGGCTTCACCCTCGGTAATAATGGGTGAATAAACCTGCTCGCCGTAGCGCACGTAGGTAACAACGCTGCCGCCGCGCTGGCTCATACCGTGTACCTCGCTAACCTTAACGTCAAAGCCCTCGTCCATAAGAAGTCGGCCGAGTAATTTGGAGGCAAGGAGACTGCCCTGTCCGCCTACGCCTACTATCATAACACTTTTTGTCATTACTGCTTCCTCCTTAAACTATAGCGTCAAATGCGCAAAGCTGTTTGCATACGCCACAGCCAACGCAAAGTGTATTGTCGATTTTTGCTTTTCCGTCCTTAAGACTAATAGCGGGACAGCCGAGACCCATACAGCGCTTGCAGGACCTGCACTTGTCGCTTTCAACCTTTAGCGAGGGAGCGTGCTTAACGGTTTTAAGTAATACGCAGGGACGTCTTGAAATAATTACCGACGGCTCGTCTATCGCCAGCTCCTCCTTAACGGCGGTTTCGCAGGCCTTTAAATCGTAGGGGTCGACAACCCTTACTCGGTTAATACCGAGAGCCTTGCAAAGTGCTTCCAAATCAACCTTCGCGGCAGGGTCACCCTTAATGTTATAGCCTGTGGTGGGGTTTTGCTGATGTCCCGTCATACCCGTAATGGAGTTATCAAGGATAATAACGGTGGAATTGGTAGCGTTATAGGCAATGTTTACAAGTCCCGTCATACCCGAATGCATAAAGGTAGAGTCACCGATAACGGCAACGCTCTTCTTTTCGGTCTCATTGCCTCTTGCGGCGTTAAAGCCGTGAAGACCCGAAACCGAGGCACCCATACAAAGGGTAGAATCAAGTGCGTTAAGGGGGGCAACGGCGCCAAGAGTGTAACAGCCGATATCACCCATAACGGTAATTTTATTTTTGGAAAGGGTGTAGAACATACCTCTGTGAGGACAGCCTGCACACATCATGGGAGGACGGGGAGGAATAACGCTGTCGGCGGTTACGCTGTATTTGTCCTCCTTGCCGAAGGCCTTTGCAATAGTGCCCTGAGAAAATTCGCCCAAAAGGGAAAACAACTCCTTGCCGATACAGTCAATGCCCAAAGCCTTAACGTGACTTTCAATAACGGGGTCAAGCTCTTCAATAACGTAAAGCTTTTTAACCTTTTTTGCAAATTCCTTTATTAATTTGTCGGGCAGGGGATTGGGCATACCGATTTTAAGTATGCTGGCCGAGTCTCCCATAACCTCTTTAACGTAAAGGTAGGAGCAGCCCGAGGTGATAATACCTATTTCGCTACTGTTCATTTCTACCTTATTATACATACAGTCGTTGGCAAATTCAGCCAAATCGGCGGTTCTTTGCTCAACGAAGGGGTGGCGGCGAATTGCGTTACCGGGCATCATAATATACTTTTGAGGATTTTTCGTATAATCCTTTAAAACGGCGGGAACGGCCTCGCCTGCCTCTACCACCGACTGACTGTGTGCAATACGGGTGCACATACGAAGCAGTACGGGGGTGTCGAATTTTTCCGAAAGCTCAAAGGCTGTTTTTGCAAAATCGTAGGCTTCTTGGGAATCGCTGGGCTCCAGCATAGGAACCTTGGAAGCAATAGCGTAATGGCGGGAGTCCTGCTCGTTTTGCGAGGAATGCATAGCAGGGTCGTCGGCAACGCAAATAACCATACCGCCGTTAACACCCGTATAGGAAAGGGTGAAAAGGGGGTCGGCAGCTACGTTTAAGCCAACGTGCTTCATAGCGCAGGCGCTTCGGGCACCTGCAAGGCTTGCGCCAAAGGCAACCTCGCAGGCAACCTTTTCGTTAGGCGCCCATTCGGAATGTAAATCGTCGTATTTAGATAAAAATTCGGTAATTTCGGTAGAGGGTGTGCCGGGGTAGCTGGAAACTACGCCAAGTCCGCCGTCGTGAAGACCTGCGGCAACTGCGGCATTACCTATCATAAGCTTTTTCATATGTATAAATTCCTTTCCTTACGATTTGTTCTGAGAAGCAACAAGACCCTCGGCACCGTAAATTTTACGAAGCTTGGGCTTTTCGATTTTACCCGTTGGATTACGAGGAACGTCGGCAAAAATAATTTTACGGGGACGCTTGTAGCGGGGAAGGTCAAGGCAGAACTGATTAATTTCCTCCTCGGTGCAGGTCATACCCTTTTTAAGCTCGATAATAGCGGTAGCAATTTCGCCAAGTCGGGTGTCGGGAAGACCGATAACGGCGACATCCTTGATTTTTTCGTGAGCAGACAGGAAGTTTTCAATTTGTACGGGGTAAAGGTTTTCGCCGCCCGTAATAATAACGTCCTTCTTACGGTCAACAAGGTAAATAAAGCCGTCAGGGTCCTGCATAGCCATATCGCCTGTGTAAAGCCAACCGTCTTTAAGGGAGTCGGCAGTAGCCTTTTCGTCTCTGTAGTAGCAGGTCATAACACCGGGGCCCTTAAGGCAAAGCTCACCAACGTCTCCCTTATTAACGGTGTTGCCATTCGGGTCTACTATTTTAACCTCCCAGCCGTAGCCGGGTATACCGATAGCGCCAACCTTGTGAACGTTTTCAATACCCAAGTGGACGGCGCCCGGTCCTATAGATTCGCTAAGACCGTAGTTTGTGTCGTAATCGTGGTTGGGGAAAACCTCCAGCCAACGCTTGATAAGGCTTTGAGGAACGGGCTGTGCGCCTATATGCATAAGGCGCCAATTGGATAAATCATAATCCTTAAGGTCGATTTCTCCGCGCTCAATAGCGTTTAAAATATCCTGAGCCCAAGGAACAAGCAGCCATACTATAGAGCATTTTTCACTGCTTGCGGCTTCAAGAATACTCTTTGAAGCGGTGCCCTTTAAAATAACAGCCTTACCGCCTACTAAGAGACTGCCGAACCAGTGCATTTTTGCTCCCGTATGATACAGGGGAGGAATACACAAAAAGCAATCGTCCTTGGTTTGGCCGTGGTGCGCCTGTTCAACTCGGCAGGAGTGAATAAGGCTTCTGTGCTTATGTAAAATAGCCTTGGGGAAGCCCGTGGTACCCGAAGAAAAATAAATGGCGGCGTCGTCCTCCTCAGTCAAGGTACATTCGGGGAAAATACCCGAAAACTCGCTGATAAGGTCATTGTAGTCGTCGGCAAAATCGGGACAGCTTCCTCCTAAATATATAAGGGTGCATTTTTTGCTGATTTTTTCGGCTACCGCTTCAACACGGCCTACGAACTCGTTACCGAAAATAAGCACGTCGGCTTCGGCCAAGTCAAGACAGTAGTCAATTTCATCCGACGAATAGCGGAAGTTAAGGGGAACTGCAAGAGCGCCCGTCTTTAATATACCAAAATAAATAGGAAGCCAATCAATACAGTTCATTAAAAGAATGGCAACCTTTTTGCCCTTGCCTATACCGTTATGAGCAAGCATATTTGCAAGGCGGTTTGCTTTTTCGTCAAACACCTGCCAGGTGATTTCTCTCCTGTAGTGCTTTTTGTTGGTGGGCTGAACAAGCTCGTACTCGTGCCATGTAAGCTTACGGGTTTCGGGCTGGTCGGGATTAATCTCCACCAACGCGGTGTCGTTTGCAAATTCCTTTGCGTTTTTTTCAAGTAGGTGAACAATAGTCATAATAAACAACCTCAAAATGATAAAAATCTACCAATAATACTTTAGCACTTTAAAGCGAAAATGTCAACAAAAATCGGCTTTTTGGAAAAAAATTAAAAAAAGGTGTTGACAAACACGCTTTAAAGTGCTAAAGTGTATTCATACAGTTTAACGCTTTAAACCACTAAAATGTGAAAGGGTTGGTTTTATGACAACTACAGTAATTATTACAATACCGTTGCTACTCTGCTTTTTCGGCCTTATGATAGGGGTTGGATTTTATTGCAGAAGGAATGCGGTAAGTGTTGACGGCTTTGTGCTGGGCGGCAGAAACGTAGGCCCGTGGCTTACCGCCTTCGCCTTCGGCACCTCTTATTTTTCGGCTGTTATCTTCGTAGGCTATGCAGGGCAGTTCGGCTGGAACTTCGGTCTTGCCTCCACCTGGATTGGCTTAGGTAACGCCTTTATCGGCTCCTTGCTTGCTTGGAGCGTGCTGGGCAGAAGAACAAGAGTTATGACACAGCACTTAGGCAGTAAAACAATGCCCGACTTTTTTGAAAAGCGTTTTGATTCCAAAACCTTAAAGGTAGTGGCTTCCTTTATAACCTTCATATTCCTCATTCCCTATACCGCATCCCTCTATAACGGACTATCCTCTCTCTTCAATAACGTTTTTGCCGTTGATTACTGGGTAATAGTTGTGGTTATGTCAATCCTTACGGGTATCTACGTAATTTTCGGCGGCTATATGGCTACCGCCGTTAACGATTTTATTCAGGGCGTTATAATGCTTGTGGGTATCATTGCCGTTATTGCCTCTGTATTAATGGAAAACGGCGGCTTTAACGCCGCAGTTGAAGCCTTGGGAGTTAGCGCAGGAACGCAGTATACCGCTATGTTCGGCCCCAACCCCGTATTCCTTTTCTTTGTCGTAATGCTTACCTCGCTCGGTACCTGGGGACTGCCTCAAATGGTAGGTAAGTTCTACTCTATAAAGGATGAGGCCTCCATTAAAAAGGGCACCGTAATTTCCACCCTGTTTGCTATTATAGTTGCAGGCGGTTGCTATTTCCTCGGCGGCTTCGGTCGTTTATATGAAGATAAAATGGTATCAAGCGGCTTTATAAACGGCGGCAAGGTCCTTTTCGATAAGGTTGTTCCTACCATGCTCGGCGAATTAGCTCCCGTTATCGTTGCTC
This sequence comes from Clostridia bacterium, assembly GCA_017474125.1. Lineage (GTDB taxonomy): Bacteria > Bacillota > Clostridia > Oscillospirales > Acutalibacteraceae > SIG607. The sequence goes on along the minus strand of JAFVIF010000076.1, from coordinate 60,707 downwards.
TCGTTATAGTGCTTGTGCTGTCGGCATCAATGTCTACTCTTTCCTCCCTCGTGCTTACCTCCGCTTCTACCATTACCCTTGATGTTGTAAAGCCGAGCTTAAAAAAGGAAATCAGCGAAAAAAGAAGCGTACTTATTATGCGACTCTTTATAGTATTCTTTATCGCCGTTTCCGCAATTATCGCCATTCTTAAGGATTCTGTTTGGTCGAACAATATGTTTATTGCTCAAATGATGGGTGTTTCGTGGGGTGCCCTTGCAGGCGCCTTCCTCGCCCCCTTTATGTACGGTCTTTACTGGAAAAAGACTACCAAGGCCGCGGTTGCCGCAAGCTTTATTTTCGGCGTAGGTCTTGAAATAATTCAGCTTTGTGTAAGCCTTGGCTGGATAAAGGCTGCAGGCATACCCGTAATCAGCTTTATATTTACAAATTCCCTTTATTCGGGTGTATTCGCAATGGTGGGCGGTTTAATTTTAGTCCCCATTGTCAGCTTGCTGACTCAGAAAACTCTCCCCGAAAAGGTTGATGAAAAATTTGAATGCTACGACCACGAGGTTGTTACAAGCAAAAAACAGTCTCTCGGCTAAAGAAAAACCCCTTGCCGGCTTGGCGTGATACTCCGTTAAGAGTATCACGCAACTCTATTCGCCTGACGGCGAGTTATATTGCAACGCAGTGTTATTCGGCTTACGCCGAGTGATATTTGCTTCGCAAGTTTATGGGCGAATAGAATATCACGAAACCGATAGGTTTCATATCACTTTCGCAAAGCGAAAATATCACGCTGACTTTAGTCAGCATATCACTTATCAGACAAAAAGAAAGAGAAGACTCGTTATGATACGAATCTTCTCTTTTCTGTTGTTAGTGGGTTTGGGCTACTGCCCAAATGCATTTGTACTTACAAATGCACTTGCCGGTTCTTAGCTGAATTTAAAAGAATTCTATTTTCTCCGATAAGAACAACGCACTTTTATCGGCACCAGCGCGGTGCGGCGTTTCGTCCGCCGTCAATCATAATGTTTTCGCCGTTAATAAACTGTCCTTTATCAGATGCTATGAATAAGCATAAATCAATTATTTCCTGCGGCTCGGCGGCTCTGCCCATAAGGGTTTTCATATTCGCCATAGCTTCACGGGTGAGCACAGGTCCGGGGGAAACACAAACACATCTTATTCCGTGCTTTGAGCCGTACTGTGCAATAGACTTTGTAAGTCCGTACATAAGTCCCGCTTTGGCGGTGGGGTATTCCATTCCAAACGAGCTGCCCTCGGCGCCTGAAATTGAACCTATATTTATAATGAGTCCGCTTTTCTGCTCTCTCATTTGGCTGAGTACAGCGTGAGCAAAATAGAAGGGACCCTTTAGGTTTACGTCAAGTCCCCAATCGAAAACCTCAATGGGCACGTCGGGAAATTCGGGATACTGCTGTGTATCAACCTTCAGCATTCTGAGCGCATATCCGCCTGCAAAGTTTGCCATAACGTCAATACTGCCGAATTCGGTTACAGCTTTATCTCTTGCGGCGCAAACCTGATTATAATCACGCACGTCACAAACTACGCCAACGGCTTTTCCTTTACCCTTTGCGTTAATTTCTTTAACCTTTTCGTTAAGCACTTCTTCATTTATGTCGCACATAACTACGTTTCCGTAAAGGTCGGCGAAATTTTGCGCAAAAAGAAGTCCCATACCGCTTGCGGCGCCTGTTGATATTGCTGTTTTATTCGTGAAATCCATAATATAACCCTCCGTTTTTTTAGTTAATTGTATTCATTTTTTTATAAAAATTCAATGGTAAAAACGATAAATTTTAACATTTTCGATACAATTTTTAAAGCTTTTCGCGTTTTATATATTCCGTAGGGGTTATTCCATAATGCGCCTTAAAGCAACGAGTAAAGTAATTATGGTCGTTAAAGCCGCAAAGCGCGGAAACCTCGCTTATGCTGTGGTTACAGCCTTTTAGCAGGTTGGCGGCCTTGTTTAATCTGTTGATTTTTATATAGTTGGTAGGGGTGACTTTGGTGGACTCTTTAAAAAGGCGGCAAAAATGCTCTTCGGAATAGTTAAACTTTTCTGCAAGAAATTTTGTATTAAGATCTTTATCTAAATTTTCTTTAATAAATTCCAGTGCTTCTTCTATTACGTATTTACCTTTCGTTACGTTTTCCTGCACTTCCAGAAGTGCATTTTTAAATAGCAAATCAATTAAACGGTAAATAAGTGCAACGCTTTCAAAGGTGTTTTTGTTTGCGGCTTCTATAAGTCTTTGGTAGCATTCTGCCGTTTCGTCGCTTTTTAAAGTCATTTTGAATTTTGCTCTGCCGTCGAAAATAGTGGGAAGTATGTCACAGCTTAAGGGTACGGTGTTATAAAAATAGCGAATATCAAACATTAAAACGTCCCAGTGGGCTTTTTCACTTAAACACATTGCCCAATGGGGTGTTTTTGGCGGAATTATATATATTTCGCCGCTATGTAAAGCTTGAATATTTTCTTCATATCCAATTTTCAGTTTACCGCTTTTAAGATATATCAGCTCCATTCGGTCGTGCCAGTGCATTGGAATAGCATTTTGACCTTTTCCTATTTTATACGATGCGGTTCTTATGGCATTCGCTCCGTATTTGACCGGCGCAAGTTCTTCCTCATACTTTTTCATACAATCACCAAAATATCAAAATTGTGCTAATACTCTGACAGTATTATCCTATTATTTTATACAAAAGTATGTTACCATAAACATATACAAAAGTCAATGGAGGACTAATTATGAAAACTTTAACAGCTATTATAATGGGTTGCGGAAGCAGAGGAACCACCTATGCGTACCAAATGACGAAATTAGGAGAAAAATATCGCGTTGTCGGTATTGCAGAGCCTTCGCAAAGCCGTCGCGACAAAATCAAAAAAATGCACAACATTCCCGAAGAAAACTGTTATCATTCATGGGATGAAATATTAGACAGACCTAAAATGGCAGATCTTGCTATTATATCTATGCTTGACGATATGCATTACGAACCTGCTTTAAAGGCAATTGAACTTGGCTATAATATACTTTTGGAAAAGCCTATCGCGCAAACTGCTAAAGAGTGTGCCGATATTGCATTAGCCGCCAAGAAAAAAGGCGTTAAAGTGTTAGTATGCCACGTGCTGAGATATACCCCCTTCTATGACAGAATCAAAGAGATTGTTATGGACGGAAAAATTGGTGACATTGTGTCGGTTATTCAGGTTGAAGGTGTTGGAAACATTCATCAGTCTCACAGCTACGTCAGAGGAAACTGGCACAGCGAAGAAGAAACTACACCTATGCTTCTTGCAAAGTGTTGTCACGATTTGGATATTATTCAGTGGCTTATTGATAAGCCCTGCAAAAACGTTCAATCTTTCGGAAGTCTTACCTACTTTACGCCCGACTACGCGCCCGAAGGAGCGCCCGTTCGCTGTGTAGACGGTACTTGTCCCATTAAAGATACCTGTGAATACAACTGTATGAAGCTTTATTACCATTCAAAGAGCGATTGGTTCCGCGGTGCCGCCGCAGGATACAACGCAAAGGGCGAAAAGCCTACCGACGAAGAAGTGTTAGAGGCTTTAAAAACCACCGATTACGGTCTGTGCGTTTTCCATGCCAACAACGACGTTGTTGACCATCAGGTTGTTAATATGGAATTTGAGGGTGGAGTAACGGCAAGTCTCACGATGAACGCTTTTAATTTAGGCGGCAGATACATACGTATTTTCGGCACAAAGGGCGAACTTTACGCCAATATGTCCGATAAAGAAATAACCCTTTCAATTTTCGAAGGCAAAAAAACAATCAACGTTCCCGTTACCGAAACACAGGAAGACATCAACGGCGGTCACGGTGGCGGAGATATCGGAATTATAAGAGAACTTTACGAATACATCAATGACGAATACGACGGATATAAAGCCGCAAACATTGAAATTTCTACTAAAAACCATTTAATAGGCTTTGCTGCCGAAAAATCGCGCAGGAATAAAACGGTAGAATCGGTAAGTGATTATATTTCGAGCTTTGGAATGGATAACTAAAAAGAAAAACACATAAACGCAAGGTTTATGTGTTTTTTTTGTACTTTGTTGGGGTTTCTCCCACTTTTGCTTTAAAAACCTTAGCAAAATATTGAGGGCTTTCAAAGCAAAGCTTTTCCGAAACCGAGGTTATACTTTCCTTTTTCTTTAAAAGTGATTTTGCTTCGTCAATTTTAAGCGCCTGATAATATTGCATTATGGTAACACCCTTGTTTTCTTTGAAAACCGAATTTAAAAAGGTTTTACTGTAAAACATACGGTTGCATATATCCGTAAGGGTGATTTTTCCGTAAATATTGCTTTTAAGCATTTTAACAATTTCGTTGGTGATTGATTTTTTTACGTCAAAGCTGTTTGTGGCAATGCGGAAGCTTTGATTGTTATATGTGGTAAGCTGAACAAGCTTTATTAAAAGCTCTTCAATATAATTTTCTATTAATTGCTGAGAACCGAGGCGAGGGTGAGAATTAAGAGCAAGCTTTTTGTCAAAGGGAAACACAAAGGTTTCTGCGGCTTCCTTCAAAATTTTCTTGACCAGCTCGACGGTGTCTTCGTCCAGATGCTTTATTCCGTCGATAATTGAAATTATATTGGATTTACTTTTAAAGCAAACGACCGTAATAACGGTGGCAGCGTCGGTGTCTTTTACGCAGTAAGAGTGGGAAAGGTTAGGCGGAATAAGGAAAAAATCCTTTTTTTGCAAAAAAACCTCCTCGTTTTCAGTCTTACAGATTATACTGCCCTTTTCCACGCAAACAAATTCGTAAAAGTCATGAGATTCTTCCGGATAAAAGAAATCCTTTTCTACCTGAAGATACTCTATGGTTACGAGCTGTTGAACGGTTATAAGCTTTTTTACGGTATAAGTATAGTATTTTTTCATAGCCATATGGTAGCATACAGATGTAAAAAAGTCAATATTAAAAATATTTGTTTTATTTTTTACACTTTTTGTTTTATTTCATCTACTGCTAATGAAAATGCTAACTGTTATAATGTTTATATAAGGAGTGAGACCATTATGAAAATCATTTGTGCATCATTTCAATGCGAGTCCAACAGCCGCGCAAAAACCCACCCTCAAAAGTATGATTTTGAGTATTTTAAGGGCGAAGATATTTTCAAAAAGCTTGTTGTAAAAGACGTTTTTGAAAAGGCGGGTTATGAGGTTGTCCCCGCAATTTATGCGGTTGCCCTTCCTGCAGGAACGGTTGAAAAGGATATATACTTTCACTATGCGGAAGAGATTATTGAAACAGTAAAAGAAAACTTGGATGCTGACGGAGTTTATATTTTCTTCCACGGAAGTATGGAGGTAGAGGAAATTGGCAGCGGTGAGCTTTATCTTTTAAAGGAAATACGTAAAATAGTTTCGGAAAAATGCGTGATTTCTTTGACTATGGATGCTCATGCCAATATAACCGACGAGCTGTGCAGCTATGCTGATATTGTGTGCGGCTTTAAAACAGTTCCTCATACCGACCAAGCGGAAAGTCAGCTTCGTGCCGCCAACTGCTTAATAAGAGCGTTAAAAAGCGGAGAAAAACCGATTATGTATATTCAAAGAGTGCCCTTCCTTTTAAAGAACGACACCCTTTTAACACGTGAAGAACCGCTTAAAACGCTTATAGAAGAAACCTTACAGCTTGAACAGCAGGAAAGCATTTATTCTGCAAATCTTTTTTTGGGTCACTGCTGGATAGATGCAAAAAACACCTCCGCTTCAACGGTGGTTTGCGCTAAAAGCCGAGAAGAGGCCGAGAGTGTTGCAAAGAATCTTGCAAATAAGCTTTGGGCAACACGTAAAATATATAGGTTTAAAATTGAAGCCGAAAGTGTAGAGAAATCCGTAGAGCTGGCTTTAATGGGTAAGGAAAACCGAATTTTTGTTACCGACAGCGGCGATAACACGACGGCCGGCGCAGAAGGGGAAAGCACCGAAATGTTAGAGCTTTTCCTTAAAAGCAACTCCGAAAAGCGAATTTGTGTTGCCGGTATTACCGACCCTGAGCTTGTAGAAGCTTTTTGGGATAAAAAGGACGGAGAAGAGGTTTTTGTCGATAAATTCGGTAAAAAGGCGACCGTCAAGTCCCACGGTAATATTCTGGGCTGGGGAAAAGAGCTTATAGGCAGAAGCTTGTGCCTTAGCTTTGGGAATATTGACGCCGTTTTTGCAGAAAAACGTTGCGCCTTTATAGAAAAACGTAATTTCGACGAAGCAAGGGTTGATTTGCTTTCTTACGAGGTTGTTACCGTAAAGCTGGGTTATTTGTTCCAGGAGCTTAAGCCCTTCGCCGACAGAGAAATCTTTGCTCTCTCAATGGGAGCCAGCTGTGTGGAGCTTGAAAAGCTCGGTCTTAAGAAAATTATCAGGCCTATGTACCCGCTTGACGAATTCGAGTGGGAAGCCTGATGATATATAAATAATATTTAGGAGGAATAAAAATGTCATACTACAATGCGCAGGAAACAGAAAAAAGAATTCAGAAAGTGGTGAATCTTTTAAACGAAAAAGACACCGATATTGCCGTTATCTACTTCGACGAATTAAACGTTGCTAACGGCTGGTACTTAACAGGCTGGGTAGGCCAGTTTGAAAAGGGTGCCGTTTTGGTTGGAAGAGACGGCACTACAATGCTTTTGGGCGGCCCTGAAAGTGAACCCTTTGCAAAGCAGTCTTCGGCTATTCATGATACCAGATGCTTTAAGGTATTTATGGTGCCCGACGAGGAATATCCTCTTGCAACAATTATAGGCTTTGAAGAGCTTTTTGAAGAGCTTAATAAAAAATTCCCAATTAAAAAGGTTGGCCTTATCGGTACAAACGATATGCCTTATCTTGTTCATCAGGATTTGGTAAGCGGCTTTGCAGGCTGTGAAATTGTAGACCTTACCGACGATTATCTTAAGTTCAGATACGTAAAGAGCGATTGGGAGGTTGAGCAGGCACGTAAGGCTACTATGCTTTGCTATGATGCTTACAAAGCAATGATGGAAAAGGTAAAGGCAGGAAACAAGGAATACGAGGTTGCCGCAGCAGGTGAAGCAGTATGCCGCGCAAACGGAGCAAACAGCTTTGCTTATCAGACTATTGTAGGCAGCGGTGTTCGTTCCAATGCAGTAGTACCTACCGCTACAAACAAGGTTATGGAAAACGGCGAAATGGTTATGCTTGGTATTGCTCCCCGTATTAACGGCTATGCAGGCACCTTTGGTCATACCGTTCCCGTTAGCGGTGAATACACCCCCGAACAGAGAAAATGCCTTATTGATATGATTGAAGTTATGCGTGACGTTAAAAATATGCTTAAAATCGGTAACAGCGGACGTGAGATAGACGCCGCAGGCAGAGTTCTCTACGAAAAGGGCGGTTACTTAAAGTATATTGTTTGCCCCTTTGCTCATACAATGGGACTTATGGAAGCAGAGGCTCCTTTCTTTGGCCCCAACAGTGACGATAAGTTAGAAAAGAATATGATAGTAAACGTAGACGTAAGCTTCTTCGGTCATCCTACCCTTAACGGTCTTAGAGTTGAAACCTGCTACGTAATTACCGAAAACGGCGCAGAACCTCTTTGCCCCGAATTTGAAGAAGAGCTTTTCAACTACGTAAAATAAGGAGGAAGAAAAATGAAATACGGAAAAAAGAACTGGGTATTTTGTGACGGAGATTTACCTCCTAAGGGCGATAATCCCGATTTCCCCGGCCACGAAGCGCTTATGATTACAAACGTGGGTAAAAAAGATGCTCATATTCGCATAAAAATTTTGTTTGAAGATAAGCCGGCTTATGATAAAATAACAATAGACCTTAATGCAGAAAGAACAACCTGCCTGCGTTTAGATAAGCCTATAGGAAAAGAAGGGTATCAAATTCCCTACGGTCAGTACGCAATTCACGTTATTTCAAACGTACCTGTTTGCGCTTGCTTTGGCAGACTTGACGTAAGACAGACAAATATGGCTTATTACAGCCCCGCAGGTTACGGATTTTAATTATCACCCCTTTTAAGTAGGCAAATTTATATAATGGTTAGCAGATAGCCTCTGCTAACCATTGTAACCATTAGAAAAGCGAAGAGGAAGCAGTATGAAAAAATACGATTTGGTTGTTGTAGGCGGAGGACTTTCAGGTGTTGGCGCCGCAGTTGCCGCCGCAAGACAGAATTTAAAGGTTTTACTTATTGAAAAAACCAACAGCCTTGGCGGTGCACTTTCGTCTGCATTGGTGTTTCCCTTTTGTCCTTATAAGACTTGGAAAACAGAAGAAAAACCCGCAAAGCTTTTATCGGGCGGTCTTTTTACCGAGATGAGAGAACGCTACGCCGAAAAAACAGGTGAAACGGTAGATATAAATTTTGATACCGAATATTTTAAATTTGTTCTTGACGATATAGTTACAGAAGCTAATATTGATTTGCTTTTGCACGCTATTGTTTATGACGTAAAGGGCAGCGAAAGAAACGTAAAAAGCGTTATGGTTGCCACAAAAGCGGGCAGTACGGAAATTGAGGCTGATTTCTTTATTGATACCACCGGTGACGGAGACGTTTTCTACCTTGCAGGGTGTGACTATCTTTTGGGTAGGGAAGAGGATAATCTTTGCCAACCCATGACTACCTGTTTTCGCCTTTGCGGAATTGATATGGAAAAATACAAGGAAGAAATAGAAGGCCTTCAGGAGCTTTATAAAAAATACGTTCATGAAGGAAAAATCAAAAACCCAAGGGAAAATATTTTGATTTTCGGCGGACTTCCTGACGGAATGCTCCATTTTAATACTACCAGAATCGTTAAAATGGACCCAACCAATCCTATGGATATAAGCGTTGCGGAGGTTAATGCAAGAAAACAGATTTTTGAAATGGTGGATTTTTTAAAGAAAAATTCCGTTGCGTTTAAAAATGCCGTTATTTCATCGGTTGCCTCCCAGATAGGTGTTCGTGAATCAAGAAAGCTAAAGGGTGAGCATATTCTCACCTCCGAAGAGCTTTTTGATTGCGTTGCTTTTGAAGACAGTATAGCGCTTGGAAATTACGACGTGGATATTCACAGCCCTTCAGGTACGGGCACCGTAATGAAACGGTTTGACAGACGAAAATTCTACAGTATACCTTATCGCAGTCTTCTTCCCAAGGAATACGATAATCTTCTGGTAGCAGGCAGATGTATTTCTGCCACCCACGAAGCGCAGTCGTCGGTACGAATTATGCCTATATGCGCTTGTCTCGGCGAAGCCGCAGGAACGGCTATAGGCATTGCTAAAAATACAAATACAAATACACACACCTTGGACGTAAAGGCGTTACAGAAAATGCTTACGGAAAACGGTGCTGTGGTATATTGATATATGTTTAAATAAGCAGGTGGTTTAAGTGGCTGAAAGCTATGTAAAAAAGGTAAACGGCACAGTAAGGCTGTTTATAAACGAAGAGCAAGTCCCTTCCTGTGCGTATACTACTTATTTTGATGAGCGAAACTGTTATGAAGCTTTTAGTAAGGCAGGCTATCGGCTTTATTCTGTTACGTTTGCTTTTGCTTCTCGAGCCCTTAACAGCTTTACGGGCTTTACTCCTTATGAAAAGGGCATATTCGATAAAGAAAATGAGCCCGATTTTTCTATAGTGGATAAGGCTGTAGAAAGGGTTCTCAAAGCGAACCCTAACGCCTATATATTCCCCCGCGTATTAATAACCATGCCGGAGTGGTGGTGTGAGCAGAATCCCGAAGAGGTGGTAGATACCCCTTGCGGAGAAAAGCGTGAAATGCTTTTCTCTGACGCTTTCAGAGCAGAGGGAACAAAAATGCTTAAATGTCTTATAAACCACGTTAAAAAGCAGTCTTACGCCGAAAATATTATCGGTTATCATTTGGCGAGCGGATGTGCAGAGGAATGGTTTCACTACGGTAAAGACGGCGCAATTTGCGAAAACGCAAAAAAGTATTTTTTCCGTTTCTTAGACGAAAAATACCCCGATGAAGACCTGCCGCGAACACTTCCCGACGTAAAAAGCTTAAACGTTGCGGGGGAAATACAAGATAAACTCTTTACTCGTTATTTGGAATTCAGCAACATATCGGTTGCCGACAGTATAATACATTTTGCAAAAGCGGTTAAAGAGGCTACGGGTTATGCCCAGACAGTAGGAACCTTTTATGGATATATTATGGAGGTTTGCAATCCTCTTTGCGGTGATTTAGCGCTCCATCATATAATAGATAGCCCATATATTGATTTCTTTTGCTCGCCCAACTCTTATATAAAAAACCGAACCCTCGGAATGGATTGGGGCGATATTTTACCCTCTGCTTCTCTCAGAGAACATAACAAAATATATTTTTCGGAGTGCGATATTCGTACTTCACTATCCGATTTTATAAATAATTGCCGAGCAGGTGCTGATAAAAACAACAGCTACTACGGTGAAATTTGGCTCGGCCCAAAAACGGTTGAAGGCTCGGTTTCGGCAATGCGTAAAGCCTATACTCATCAAATTACCAGAGGTAACAGCCTTTGGTGGTTTGATATGTGGGGAGGCTGGTATAATAATCCCCGATATATGCTGGAGGCAAAGCGTTGCAAGAAGCTTTTTGAAAAGCATAACTATAGTCAGTATAATTATAAATCGGAAATTGCCGTTTTTGTTGACGGAGCTCTTTATATGCGTCAGGGAATGGCACATCGGTCTTGCTGGTCACAAAACAGTATAAGAAACAGCTTAGGCAACAGCGGAATACCATATGACCTATATTTGCTGGGTGACTTTAAGGCACGGTATAAAGACTATAAAGCAATTATTTTCCCTGCCGCTATATCTTCAAAGGAACTCGAAAAAGCAAAAAAACTGTGCAGGGAAGCGGGAATACCGATGCTTTGCGCTGATTTTAAAAAGTATACCTTTACTTCTTGCGAGCTGCGCGATTTTGCAAAATCGGCAAAGGTGCATATTTTTATTGATACCAACGACGTAATTTGCTGTGGCAACAGCTTACTGTCTATTCACGCCGCTTCCGGCGGAGAAAAGAAGATTAAACTTCCCAAAACCGCAACCGTTAAAAATATTTGCTCAAATAAAGCGCCCTTTAGGGCGGATGAAATAACCGTAAAAATGAGAAAACATCAAACCCTTATTTTTACTTTAAAAGATTAACGTATAACTATTAAAACCGTATTTTTCAGGAGGAAAAGGTTATGAATACACCAAAATACCGTGTGCTTTGGACGTGGGATTTAGGCTCCAATTGGGATATATCCGTCGGCAATAAAATAAACGGCTGCTCGGGTAAAAATTTCAGACGCGAAGCCTTTTTAAACGACTATAAAAGAATGGTTGATTATGCGAGCGCGCATCATTTTAACGGAATAGTTATTTGGGGTGCGCTTCGCGCTCATAATAACGGTCTGCAGCAGTTTAAGGAGCTTGTAAAATACGGCAGAGAAAAGGGTGTAAGAATTATGCCCGGTATAAGCGCCTTTAGCTACGGCGGTGTTTTCTACGACCCTTCAACTACCGCTTCTCTGGGTATTGACCGCAAGTTCGGAACACATAAATATTCCCTTAATACCTGGCTTAATGAACACCCTGAATATATGTCGGTAGATGAGAATGGCAAGCCTTATCCCTTTGGCCCTATGAACGTTCTCGCTTGTCCTTCAAGGCCTGAAAATTTACAGTGGTTTAAGGAAGCCCTTGCTTGGCTTTATGACGAATTTGATATTGACGGAATTCAGGTTGAGGTGGGTGACTACAGCGTTTGCCATTGTCCTCTTTGCGAAGAACGCAGAAAAGGCAGAAATATCAAACGCGATTACTCGGTTGAAGATATGTTAAATACATATACCGCTGCAGTCGAGGTTTCAAAGTCCAAAAAGAAGGACGCTTGGGTTCTTTGCGAAACCTATTCAGGTTTCACTTCACCAAAGGCGGAATTTGTTGACGGCAACTGGCAATCTATGCCAAATGAAGACAGAAAATTGCTGTCGGCTTTGCCCGAAGGCTCCATTCTTCAGTGGGCAGCTGATAAGGCTATAGGCGGCTATGCAACCGATTATTGGCCCGACGATATTTACACACCAAAGGCTGATAATATTTTACGAGTTCATGCAGGAAGTCAGTATTCCGCAATGGGTATGGGCGATTGGGCGGTTGAGCTTATTTGGCAGTTGGTAACTGAGGCAAGAAAACACGACGTAAACGGCGTTAGTATTTTTGGTGAAGAATCCTTTGTTGCTCCCCCTAACGAAGCAAATTATCTTGCTTTTGAAGAGGCTTGCGGACTTGGCAGAGAAAACAGCGAACTGTCTATCGAAAAGTTTTACGCAAATACACTTGACCCATTGTACGGTGGTTCTTCAATGGCTACAAAATGGCGCGATTTATATATAAAAGGCCGTCTGCTTATGTTAGGCGAACGCGCAAAGAAAAAACATCTTTCCTATCAGCCTCTTGAAAAATTAACCGACGACCCCGATTTTCTTAATAAGGCAGTTGAGTACAGCAACGAGCAAAAGCTTGCTTTACTTGACGGTTATTATAACGAGGTGCTTGATATTTTACATTCCCTTAAAAATTCGTCGAGCGAAATTAAGGGCAGATGGACTTGGCTTGGTAACGACATTAGAAATATGATTTACGTAGTTTCTACAAGAAATGGATAGTAAGCTATGAATAGAGAGATTTTAAGAAACAAAACTATATTTTGGTCCAGACTTGGAATAGGTATCGGCCATAAGGCTTTGGACGAAGACGGAAATCCCGTAATCGGTAACGATACCTTTTCTGAACTTAAATATCATCAGGATTTTTATAAACGCGGTATAAAATTACACAGTTTTATTTTAGAGACAGGTTGGATTGGCGAAGGAGTTTATAACTTTACCACCACCGATAAAACTATGGATGCAGCCGTTCAAATTGGCGAGGATGCAATGCTTATCCCACGAATTAAATTAGACCCTCCTTACGAATGGCTCAAAAATAATCCTGAAGAAGTTTTTGTTTACTACGGCGGACCGCAGACTCCCGAAGAAATCAGCGCTCTTGTCGATACGCCGTTGCACGACCAACTTGGCTATGATGCGCCCGGTGGTATGTATATGGGCAACCCCAAATATACCCGTCCAAACGTTGGCGGTAAAATTTCTAATCAGAGTTTTTCTTCTGACAAATGGCTTCATGATGCCAAAGAAATGTTAAAGGTGCTTTTAACCCATTTGGAAGAAAAATACGGCAATAAAATTTTGGGTTATCATATAGCGTACGGAACGTCGGGCGAAACTTTGCTTTGGGGTAGAGTTAAGCGCGATTGCGGTGATTACGGTATTAATCACCAAAGAAAATTCAAGGCTTTTTTAAAGGAAAAATACGGCATAGAGGCTGAAATTGCTTCTCCCGAACAACGTTATTATAAACGAGATAACGCAAGTGATTATATGCGCGCAAACGACCCCGTTTCGCGTTATTACGACGAGTTTATGGGCGAAATAAATTCCTATGCAATAGAATATTTGTGCAAGGCTGTAAAGGAAATTGCTCCCACAAAGTTAACGGGCGTTTTCTACGGTTATTATATGGGAATTGCTCAAACAGGCTATACGGGTCATACCCATATACAAAAATTGCTTGATTCTCCCTACGTTGATTTCTTTGCCGCTCCAAAACTGTATGACCGTTGCGCTCCCGGAGACAGTAGCGGTGAACACAGTATTACTCAATCGGTAAATTTAACTAAAGTGTGGGTTGACGAATGTGACGTACGCACCCACCTCGCAGCAGCCGACACACCACCCAAATGGGCAAGTAAAAATATGCTGCAAACAAGAAATGCGCTCTATCGTGAACTTTCAAAAAACCTTTCTCACAATTCGGGCTTTTGGTTTATGGATTTGGGTGACGGTTGGTACAATTCTACCGAAATGTTGGATTTGGTTGAAGAATTAGACACTCTTAACAACTTAATCAGAAAAAAACCTCACGAAAGAGTAAGTGACGTTTTAGTACTTGCAGATGAACTTTCTGCCGGTATTACATGTTCAGGTATGTCTTTAGACGCTTATTCTACCTACCTTATATTCGACCTTAAACGTACCGGCGTGCTTGTTGATATTTTCAGAACTTCTGATATTAAAAATATTGATTTAAGCCGTTATAAGCTTATTGTTTTTTCTTACGATTTCCGTTTAAACACCGAAACTCTAAACTACGTTAAAGAAAGCTCCAATGCTACAATTATGTTTCAGTATATGGCAGGTTGTGTGGCAGACGGTAAGTTCTCTTTTAAAAACATTGAAAACGTAACAGGCTTTTCTTTGCGTGACAATGAAGAAAAAACAAATGAGATGTACCCAACCGTTAAGATTAACAATAACGTTTTATACGAAACCGAAAAGGGTTCTTTTGCCGAAAGAATAGAAGACGGCAGAACTTTAATAATGAACACCATTCCCAAAATTTCTATTGAAGAGCTTAAAAATATCGTTAAAAAGGCAGGTTGCCATATTTACTGCGATGCAGATTATACGCTTTACGGGGACAATCGCTTTTTAACCGTTATAGCAAGCGATAAAGAATATTGCGGAACGCTTGATTTCGGCGAAGATAAAAAGTGGAAAAAATACGGCAGTAATGAAAGCGGAACGGGTAAATTTGTAAATCTTAATTTAAAACCCTATGAAACAGCAGTGTTTTTGTTTAATTAAAGCATTTATTTAAGAGGGATACTTATGAGACTTATATTAGCACAAATAGGTAATGATAAAACGGTAAAATTTGCCGTAAAGGAGCTTGTGCGCCTTATTAAGGCTATGGATAACTCCGTTACCCTGGACATAAGAAAATACGAAGAAAAGAATAACTCGGTAAAAAACGCTTTATGGGTAGGGCTTGACGGCTCTGTTAAGGCAAATAGTGACGAGGACAGTATTTATATAAGCGTAGAAAACGGAGCAGGTATTATAAGCGGCTCTAATGAAAGAAGCGTACTTATGGCGGCGTACCGCTTTATGAAGGAAATGGGCTGTCGCTATTTATATCCCGGCAAAAACGGCGAAAAAATTCCTGAGAGAAAACTTGACTATGCCGATTTAAAGGCAGAGGTTAAAGAAACGGCAAGCTATAAGCACAGAGGTATTTGTATTGAGGGTGCGGTAAGCTGTGAGCACGTTTATAATACTATAGACTGGCTGCCCAAGGTGGGAATGAACTCATTTTTTACCCAGTTTTTTACCCCCGGAGTTTTCTTCAGAGCGTATTATGAAAGGTTTTATAACGATCCTAACGATCGCGATTTCGGAAATGAACTTTCTAATGATGATATAGATGCAATAGTTGCATCATTGCTTGAGGAAGTTTATAAAAGAGATTTGGTTTACCATGCGGTAGGTCACGGTTGGAACTGTAAGCCCTTTGGTTTTGATGATTCGGGTTGGGATGAATACGAGGGTGAAATAGACGAAAATGTTCAAAAAATTCTTGCTTTGCGTAATGGCAAACGGGAATTCAACGGCGGAAAACCGAAAAATACTAATCTTTGTTATTCTAACCCTTACGTGCAAAACAAAATAACCGATTGTATTACGGAATATTGCGCAAATAATCCTAATGTGGATTATCTTCATTTTTGGTTGGCAGATGACGCTATGAACCACTGCGAATGTGAAGAATGTGTTAAAAAAAGACCGTCGGATTATTACGTAGATATGCTTAATTTGTTAGATGAAAAAATGACAAAAGCAGGTGTTAATACAAAAATAGTTTTCCTTATATACGTGGATTTGTTGTTTCCGCCCATTAAAGAACGCATTAAAAATCCCGATAGATTTGCTTTAATGTTTGCGCCTATAAACCGTTGGTATAAGGATAGTTATGCAGATATTGATTTGGAAAATCTTCCCGAGCTTCCCGAATATCAACGTAATAAAGAATTTTTGCGTTGCGGTGATGCTCCAAACGTTGCGTATCTTTTAGAATGGCGCAAAATTTTCGACGGTAAAGATGCTTTTGATTTCGATTACCATTTAATGTGGAATCATCATAAAGACCCCGCAGGCTTTAACGTGGCAGAATTTTTATATAGGGATATGATTTCACTTCATAAATTGGGTCTTAACGGTATGATGAGCTGTCAGCGTCTTCGCTCTGCTTTTCCAACGGGCTTGTCACAGTATGCCATGGCTTCGGGGCTTTGGGATAAAAACGGTAGCTTTGAAGAAGTAAAGGATGAATATTTCTCTGCCGCTTTCGGTGATGAGTCAGAGGCAGTAAGCAATTATTTAAGGGAGATTTCTAATCTTTTTAATCCTAAAGACAGAACCAAGCTTGTTACAGCAGAAGATTATATTATGGGTTATAAAAAAGCAAAAGAGGTTATAAAAGCTTTTAAGGAAGAATATATGGAACGCTGTAAAGATAAGTCAGACGAGTGGTCGTATCTTATGCTTCACGTAGAGCTTACCGATATTCTAAGCGACGCTTATATTGCCCTTTACAGCGACGATAAAGAAACAGCCGATTTGCTTAAAGAAAAGTTTATTGCCTTGGCAAAGGAAAATGAAGAAATGATAGATACCGTATGTGATGCGAGTCAATATTGCAAAACTATTTTTGAAATGTATTTTACTAAACGAGTGTAATTGATTTCACTGAACGGCGATAATCGTTTCCTTAAATTTAAAGCCTTATGAAACAGCAATGTTTTTTTTAATAATTGTCAGAAAAAGGAGAAACTGAAATGAAAGAGCTTAAATTTGAAGAGCTGACCCTTGACCAAAAATTAGGTTTAGTTCATACCATAAAGGTAAACGGCGGTATAAAAGAAGAGGATATAGAATTTATTTTTGACCGTATCAAAGCCCGTGCAGTCGGTGCCGTATGGATTCAGTGGGGTGCATGGAAATGGGAAGAATATTTGAAGCGTGTTGTGGAAACCGCCGATTATCCTATCCTTATAATAACCGATGCCGAAAACGGAATTGGTGAATATAAAATAGGCCGTCACAATCCCATAAGCTGTACCGGAGATGAAAAATATGCTTATGCTTTCGGTAAAACCGTAGGCTTTACCGCTAAGGAATTAGGCTATAACGTGGTATGCAATCCCGTTTTGGATATTTCCGATAAAGGAGGTGCCCGTAGCTTTGGTTGTGATAAACATGTAATAGCAAAAATGGGTACTGCCGAAGCAAAGGGTATGCACGATGCAGGCGTTTTAACCGTTGGTAAGCATTACCCCAGTGCAAGAGATGACCGCAGTATAGACTCTCACATGGCAGAAAGCGTATCAAGTCAAACTGCAGAACAGCTACTTGACGACGGTCTTTTTGCATACGTTTATATGATGAAGCAGGGCGTACTTGACGGCGTTATGACCTCCCATATAAGACTTACTAACATCGACGATAAATATCCTGCAAGTCTTTCTAAAAAGGTTATTGACGTATTCAGAAACCAAGGCTTTGAGGGCTTTTGCATAACCGATGCACTTAATATGATGGGTATCCGTGCAAACTTTGGCGATGCAGAAAGTCTGGGTCTTGCCATTGCCGCCGGTAACGATTTGCCTTTACCTTTTACTCACAATCCCGTTTTCGAGAGTGAAGCAATTAAAACCGCATATGAAAAGGGCGTTATTACCGACGAGCAGCTCGATGCTTGTGTTAAGCGTGTTCTTGCCGCTCAGCATAAGGTAATGGAACTGGATAAAAATAGATGTAAGTCTTTGACCGACGAAGAAATTGCCCTTTGTAAAGAAATTCCCAAAGCAGGAATTTACCAAAGAACAGACCAAGGTATCAGTCCTACACTTTCAAGAGACGGCAAACACCTTTTTGCCATTATGGTAAGAAACGAAGCAGATTTAACCAAGCCCGACGTTGATACCTTTACTAACGGTTGGCTTTTCCCCGATAAGGTTACTCAAAAAATATTAGAAGTCTTCCCCAATTCCAAAGTAAAAACCTTCCACGAATTCCCTACAGGTATGCAAAACTATGAAATTTTTCAGGCTTCAATAGATTGCGACGATGTAATTTTCCTTACCTTCTCGGAGTTTATTGCATACGCAGGTGCCGAGGCTATTACCTCCCGTGTTATAAGCCTTGTTAACGCACTGCAGTTCACCGACAGAGTTTCTGCGCTTATACATTTCGGTAATCCCTGTGTTCTTGGTGTGCTTCCTCATATTCCCAGAGTTCTTCTCGGTGGCTTGTGTGATGAAAGCGTTTATGGAGCCATTGACATTCTTGCCGGTCTTTATACTGCAAAGGGAACCCTTACCTACGACGTAAAATTAAAATAAACGGATATCTGTGAGACCGATTTTTACCGCAAAAAAACACTCTGCTTAAAAGCAGAGTGTTTTTTATTTATACGTTAGATTAAATTGTATCGTAGCAAATTTTGCTTACGTTAAATAGGGACAATATAACGGTAGAGGGAACCAAGCTTTCACTACGTTTGCCTTATCGCCTTTCAGGTATTCCTTAAAGGTTAACGAACCAAAAAGAAAATGATACACGGTAAACTCAGGTAACACGTATTCTGCCTGACCGCTATATTCTTCTACCTGCACCTTTTCGCCGATTTTTTTAATACTCCATTTACCAAAAATTTCGCTATCTAAGGTGATACAGCCGTCAGGTAACGTTTCGTGAAGCATTTTTTCTTTCATAAAACTTTCTACCACGCGCTTAAAATTATAAATTTTAAAGTTGGCAGGTTGAACAATACTGCAACGGTCGGAATATAAAAAAGCCTGTTCGGTAAGGGGGTCGTAATAAGGAAGGCTAAGTGTTACTCTGCCGGTGTTAAACTGTTGCATAAAGTTTTTAATTATTTCTTTAAACATCGTAGTATCTTTTATAAAAATTTCACTTATGCTAAAATTATTCATACCAATGCAGAAGTAACCAACAAGTTTTTCTTCCTCCGTTAACACGGCAAACGGCACCATACCTTTTGCAGTCAGCGACAACATAAAAGAATCATAATCACGGAAAATAAGCACCGACTGTTGGTTATATAATTTGTAAACGTCTTTTACGAGAGCCTCGTTTTGAGAGCGCAAATCCAAAAATCTTATCTTTCGCTTCGGCAAATCTTTGCCTACCATTTGTCGGAGTATGGTAAAGGAACACTCTATACCGCAACGTTCATATCCAAAATTGCGGTAACGGAATCTGTCACCGTGCAAATAGCTTATGTCAAAACCGTTTTCTCGGTCTTGTTTATCAATTTCGTTTAAAATGCTTTGCATAACTCCTTGGCCGCGGAAATTGGAATCTACAGCCACGTTTCCGCCTGCGCTAACCTTTAAGTCAACTCCACCCACACGATAAGTAAGCGGGTAACTCGCCGCTATTCCGCAAAGTTTTCCGTCAATTTTAGCGCCTACGTGCCAACCCATAGTTTCTTCGCTTTCGATAAAGATACGAGGGAAAAGACTTTCAAAATCCGTTTTCGCGCCATTTTGAACAGTAAAAACAAAATTAAGCAGATTAACTACTTCCTTAAAATCTTCTTTTTTTAGTCTTACCAGTTCAGGTTTCATAATTATAACTCCTTAATATCAGCTATTCCATTCAATGCAAATATAACTTTCTCCGTCAATTGTACATTCAAAACTACCGCTATTCAGCATTTTTATACTTCCGTCGCCATATACTCTACGGTTGTCCGCTATGGTGTATTCCGCCGAATTAAAGGTAACGACATCGGTCATTTTTTCCTTGCCTGTATTAACCAAAATTATCATATTTTTATTGCCGTTTTGCAAAGCACCCACACATATATACGGCTGAATCAAAACACCTACGTGTCGCATAGCTATATCGCTGTAAAAACGATGGGATTTATCGGCTAAAACGGTTGGTGGACGCATAACCCTTGCATTACGGAAAAACTCACGATTCTCATAACGGAAACGTACTAACTTTTTAGTGAACTCAAGTCTGTCGGGCATATCAACAAGGTCGGCATTTACCCAGCCCATTTGCTGACCGCACAAAAGACTTTGCGCCAAATTATATTTCCACTGCATATGACAATGTTTCGTAGCGCCGCCCGTGTTTCTGCCAAACACTTTAATAATATCGTAATAAATGCGCATAAATGCAGGAACTTCATTGGTGCTTCTCATCCAGGTCCAAGACAAAAATCCATCTATTTGACCCGCATAAACTTCGGCATTACATTCGGTTGTAAAGGCTTTGTCCTTCGGCTTATGCGCGTTGAGCTCGGCGGCCAAATCATTATATTCCTTTGCCCACCACGAGCCGCCTCCCGCAGGGTGATTATGGGTTTTATCCATACAAAGAAGCGGTACTCTTGCAGCCAACTGGTCTAAATAAATAGCGTCTATATCCAGCTCATTAAACATTTCGGTGATAAGTTTCGTTAGTTTTTCGCGCCAAATTTTACTTGACGGACACATTGCCGCCAACTCAACAGGATTACCATCCTTTTCCTTTGACTCAAAACTAAAGGTTTGCGGTGTTCCGTCTTCTTTTTTCACCGCACCCGGCTTACCAAGTGTTTCAAATTCAAAGTCTTCGTTTTCTTTATCCTTTGTATCCCACAAAAGCACGTTAATATACGGCATAACTCTGATATCAGACTTCTTTAATTCTTTAAGTCCGTTTATAAATTTTTCTTTAGCGGGCATAAAATGAGGATAATCATTATTAAAAGGAATTTTATGCCAATTATAAACGTGATATCCGATAGGCACACCAAATTCCTTTTGAAGTCTTATAGCCTTTTCGTACCAATCGTTTGGACCTATAACGTCACTATCGGTACGCAATTTGGTCGGTACTTTTTCGTCGTTATCATAGGGTACCCAATCCATAATCCAAAACGGGATATCCTGCATCCAAAGAGGTGTGTTTTTGTCTTTGATATTACGTTTTGTCCAATAACATTCATTACGAACAAATTCACTGTAAAGCTCAGTGGCATCGAACCAATCTCCCGTAAAGATTTGGAAAATTGCCTTACCGGGCAAACGATTGGAATTTTTGGATTCACCTATGTTTTCGGCATAAAAGCGACAATTAAACCTTAAACTGTTTGATTGCGTTCCTGCGGCACTAAATTCTTTTCTGCTGCCGAGAGAATCGTGAATAGCAAAATAAATTCCGTTATTTTCGCTTATTTCCTTAGAATATAACGCCATATATGACATAGTGCCGTAAAATCCGTCCGGATAGGAAGAAATATAATGCAAATCCGAGTTAGAAAAACCGCAAAATTCAGTACCACCGTTTTCGGGCATAAATAAATTGTAATTTTTGCCGCATTCAACGTACAATCGAGGATAGTTGCACCAGAAAAGAGAATAATCTTCACTGTTGTTAATAACTTCTACTTCCCATTCAAAACGGTTTTTATCCTCTATGGCCTGCGCTTTTATTTTAAGACAAACGTCAGTAATTCCCCTTGGATTAAAAAGTAAAAATTCAGTACAATTTCCGTTTTTATTTATTTGTACCTTTTCAAAGTCCCTTAAAGTATCGGCGTATAGTGTTTCGTTTGTTTTTAAATTTTTAAAGGCTAATGCGGTGACGGGCATTTCGTTGCCGTTGTTAATAAAAGCGATTCCTCTTTCGCTTTTTTTAATCTTTAAACTGAGAATACCGCTGTTTAAATATAAAATATCGTTATCGTTTACACTGCTCTTTTCCTTTACGGGAAGTTCGGGAGTTTCGCACTCTTCAAAGGAATATACGGTGTATATAGGATTCTTTGAATTATAATAAGAGGGAGTATCATCATAATCAAAAGAATAATAATGGGCTTCAAGTGTAGTGCCGGTAACCGTTACCAAACCGCCGTTTACCTTTAAATATCGGTTTTTGCCCCTTAAAACAAGTTCCTCGGGATAACCGATATTGCTTCTTTCCAAATCGCTTATATTAAAACAAAATCCTGCTTTCTCATTTTCTATAGTTTCAAAAGAGGAAAGGTCGATTTTCGCCCTTGCTACCCTGTGGCAACAATCATAAAAGGCATCATCTACCTCAAAAAAGGTTTCCTGTATAACGGAGGCTTGATTTTCCAAAAGAGTAAATCTGTTGGTAACGGTTATATTAGAAAGTTCTTTTTCTTCTTTTATAAACTTTGGGTTTGAGACAAACTCAATAGTATTATCGTTTACAGTAACTTTAGTGGCATTATGATAAAAGTTATAAAGATTATAATTCTTTTTAGCGCCCCAGTCCTTAGAGTAATGCTCGGTAAAAAAACCGTCAGCAAAGTTAAAAGTATATTCTTCCCCGTTATTGACAACGGTCATAACAAACGCTTCGTCACTAAGGTTGAATAAAACTTTTCTTTTTCCGTTTTCTGAAGAAATTATATAACTTTTCATAAATCATTTCCCTTTATTATAAAAACTCAAGCCGCTTTTTTATAAAAATATTATATCATTTACCCATTTTTTAAGCAATCCACAAATAGTAGAAAAAATAAAGCCAACCGGAATAAAACAAAAACACTCTGCTTAAAAGCAGAGTGTTTTTTGACTTATAACATATTTCTTCTTAGTCGTTAACGTAAGGAAGAATAGCAATCTGACGTGCACGCTTAATTGCGATGGTTAACTTGCGCTGATGAGCAGCACAGGTACCGGTTGCACGGCGGGGAAGAATTTTAGCGCGCTCGGAAATGAACTTACGAAGACGAGCAATATCCTTGTAATCAATTTCTTCTACGCGGTCTGCACAGAAATGACAAATCTTTTTACGAACTTTTCTATGTGCAGGTCTTTCCATCTTTTCCATTATAAAGACCTCCTGAATTTTTTGTAGGGTGACCGATGGTCACAGCTTAAATTAGAACGGTAAATCTTCGTCGGATTCACCGGCAACCTCGGTAAATTCATTTGCCGAAGCGTTAGAGAAGGAAGCAGGAGCTTCGCTTCCGGGGGCAGAATCGCGCTTGGACTCTACAAACTGAGCGTTATTTGCAATAACCTCAAATACGGTACGGTTCTTGCCGTCCTTATCAACGTAACGACGGGTTTGAATAGAACCTTCGATACCAATCATGCTGCCTCTTTTAAAGTATTTGGTAATGAATTCTGCGGTCTGTCTCCAAGCAACGATGTTAATAAAATCGGCCTGGGTTTCTTCTCCTGCCTTATAGCGACGGGAAACCGCGATAGAGAAGGTGGTTACAGATACACCGCTGGGTGTGGTTTTGAGTTCGGGATCGGCAGTAAGTCTACCGGTGAGAACAACAAGATTAAACATAAAAACGCATCCTCTCTTTAATTACTTCTTAATAACCATTGCGCGAAGAACGCCGTCGGTAATACCGGCTACACGCTCTAATTCAGCAGGGAATTCAGGGCCTGCTGTAAAGGTAGTGAAAACATAGTAGCCTTCGGTTTCGTCGTTGATAAGATAAGCGAGCTTGCGCTTGCCCCAATCAGCAACATCTTCGATGGTACCGTTTTCAGCAATAAGGGCATTGAATTTTTCAACTAAAGCCTTGGTAGCTTCGTCGCCGTTTAATACGGAAAAAATCATAGCGGCCTCATACTTGTTAGTCATCGCGTTGCACCTCCTTATGGACATTTGTCCGATCCGCAGATCGGCAAGGAGCTATTTTTTGGCATAATACCACCAATAGCCTATCTATTATACAAGGACAAAGCGGATTTGTCAAGAAAAAAGTATCAAGCCTTCCTAAATTCGGAAGGCTTGAATAAATTATTCGTAAATTCTTACTTCGGTAATATGAGCCGCATCGTCTAATATGGACTTATTTACGGTGATTCTTACTTCCTCTGCAAGAGTGGGCGTAAAGTGGGCCACCATCTGCTTTTTAACGTTATCTTTAATATGGGCAACTTCGCACCAATTTTCGCCTTTTTTAACCTCTATCGTTACGTCACTTGCGGTGCCTATTGATTTTGTGTCACCTGTAAAGCAGTACTGTGGATAGGAAAGGTCAACCTGAGTTGTTATACGTACTTCGCTTATTTCCTTTGCTTCCTTAAGCTTTAAGGTAAGACTTGCGGGAAGTCCTCTCTTTGAAGCCCAGCCGTTAAGGGTGTTGCCAACGGGACGGTTTGCGCCGTTAATAACGTTTTCGGGAGAAGCGTCTGCCAAAACGTTTATTTCGCTGTTAAAGTAAAGCTCCATACCTTCTTTTGGATGCTGAACTATTTTACCGTCTTCGGTATAGTAAACTACAGCCGAGCC
Organism: Clostridia bacterium; assembly: GCA_017474125.1. Lineage (GTDB taxonomy): Bacteria > Bacillota > Clostridia > Oscillospirales > Acutalibacteraceae > SIG607. The sequence goes on along the minus strand of JAFVIF010000076.1, from coordinate 36,432 downwards.
GTCAACGGTATAAATACGTCTTCTCCAGGCGATTTTTTCGTTAGGTTCGAATGAAACAACAAAGTTATCCATTTTTGATTTAACGCCGAAGGGAAGGTCTGCAATTGTTTCGCAATCGGGTTCAATAGTAATCTCGCATTCTCCGATTTGCTCAATGGTTTCGTTGATATCTTCCTTTTGATTATACTGCCAGAGCTTAGCCTTCAAGGTAACCTTTTGGTCGCTTAAATTCTTAAGCTCAGCCTTGTAGAACTCGGCAGGATAGGTGGCGGCGTGGCAGTAAGGACCTGAATAAATTTCGGTGGTAAGGGGAACCCATACGTCCTTTGTGCCGTGAACCGATAAAAGATAAAGGTCGTCGGCAACGCTTGAAGCGGTAACCGTAGCGGTTCTTGCCAAATCCTTTTCGTCTTCGTTTTCTATACCGGGGATTGTTAAATCGTGACGAACAAGTAACTGCTGAAGCTCTTTAATATGGCTTTCGTAAATTCCTCTCGGGGTGGTACCGTACTTTTTGCACAGATAAGCGGCAGCGCCTGTTGCCTGACCTAAGGTAGCAATGGTAGATTCAACTCTTACGGTGCCAAGACCTATATGAGAAACGGAACAGCAACGTCCTGCCATAAATAAGTTGTCAATGTTCTTTGAATAAATAATACGGTAGGGAAGCGGACAGCAGGGTATACATGCATTGGAATAGAATGCGCCTTCAGCGCCTGAGTAAATTCCTCTCGGATGATGTACGTCAATACACCAACCGCAATAAGAGATAGTATCGGGATAAACTCTGTCTGCAACACAGTCGTTCTGATTAAATACGTAGTCGCCTATAAGTCTGCGGTTTTCTCTTTTTGAGTTGTGAAGTGCAATACCGCAAAGCTCGTAGTATTTAACCTTAGATGCAAGTTCATCATTTAGCGGTGCGGAATTTTTAAGCCAATGGAAGTAGCCGAGTCCCAAGCGCACCATTTCGTCACGGGCAAATTCATCATCCCAAAGGTCGTCGTGGTCGTTAGAGTTTTCAAGCCACCACATAGCACCGCTAAGTCCGGCTACTTTGCGATGAAGCTTTTCACCTTCGGGAAGCTTTATAGCCCATTCGGGTGCGGTAAACTCAACCTCTTTATCTGTGGGACGTGCACGGAAAATTCTCATATGAGGCATACCCTCCTGCTCGTCGCAAAGGCAACCGCTCATTGTAAGGGTGTCGGGGACTTCGGGAGCGAATTCTTCATTATATTCCCATTTTGCTTCTCTGCCCATACGGTAGGCGGCGCCTGCGTAATAACCGAGCCAAGCATCGCCACTGCAGTCGCAGAAGAAATCTGCAAAAAACTTTGTTCTCTTAAGGGTAGTGGTATTTACGGTGGTGGCAGAAATAATATGTCCGTTTTCACTTTCGGCATCTATACAAAGCTCGCTACAGAATACGGTAAGATTTTCTTCTTCCTCACAAAGCGCTTCCATAGATTTCTGCCAACCGAGTTTTTTGGTCATATGATAATTTCTGATTTCGTTGGCGATACCGCCTTCCCAAGCGCCTTTATTACGGCAAGCGGCGCCGTCAAGACCGATGGTGCCTTCGTTACTTGCGTTACCGCCTATGGTAGGTCTACCTGAAATAAGGGCAACCTTAAGGCCGTTTCTTGCAGCTTCAATAGCGGCGGGGGTACCGGCAGGGCCTGCACCTACAACAACGTAATCAAAATGTAATTCTTCGGGTTTTGTGCAAATGCCCTTAATTTCTGCTCTCTGCTTTAAGAAACGCTCAATTTCGGGGGAGGGGGTGAAATCAAAATCGTTGGTAATAACAACACTTGCAAAACGGGCGAGCCAGCCTGTTTTATCAACGGCGGAAAGGGTGTGTTCGCCCTTTGTAAGATAAACGTCACCTGCAATTTCCCAGTACCACTTATGAGTAGGCATTTTGCCTAAAGTATTAGGCAATTCCTCTCCGTCGGCAGAAAGCTTAAACTGACCGGGAGCCTCGGGGAACTTCCAGTTTTTGGTGCGTACAAAGAAACGGTAGTATCCGTCTTCCTCTACGGTAAAGGAAGCCTGAGCATCCTCTACGGGTATACCGGGTTTGCTAAGACCTAAAAGGTATGCGCTTCCTACACTTCTTACAAATTGAGTCTCAAATTTCCATCCGCCCTTATTTTCAAATTCGGCGGCGTCAATCCAAATGGTCTGCATAATTTAACCTCCAAGCATTATTTTAAAGTGTTTTTGTAAAAACACTTGCATTTTTCCTATTATAACGTTAAAATGTAATAAAAAACTTTGATTTTGTGCTTTTGTGCGATGATTTTCTGCGGAGGTTGTATGAAAACTAAAATAGATAAGCTTAAAAACTATTTGGACGTGCTTTCAAAGGATACGGGTTGGCATATAATAATTGAGGATTTTTATTCGGTGCTTCGTCCTTATGAAATAATCGGTGAATATTTATCGGACAAAAAATGGCATACTAATCCTTATTGTATGAAAATAAAGAAGAATCCAAGACTTTGGAAAAGGTGTGTAGCACTAAAGCGCGCCACAAGAAGAAGAGAAAGAAAAAGAGGCTGCGCGGGTTTTAGCGTTTGTTATTGCGGCGTTGCGGAATATACCATACCCATTTTTATAAGCGGTGTGCATATAGGTACAGTTTGTGCGGCAGGTTTTTTCTCACCACTAAGCCAAAAAATGACTGAAATTCTGGCAAAACATACTGAAACCGGTGTGGAAGAATTTGAAAAATTCCGTCAAGCGCATTTAAGGGAAACCGATGAAGCTACCGTTTGCAGGCTAAAAAGTTATTTAGGTGTAGTGGCTGATATGATAATCGATATAGTGGGAAACACGCCGCTTATGAGGCCGACGTCAAACAAAAATGCTCCTGATAATCGCCGCAAATACTTTCTTATGGCAATGGACCATATAGATAAGCATTGCTGTGAAAATATTACGCCACTCAGTGTAGCCAAACGCGTAAACGTAAGCCTTTCGTATTTGCAGCATTTGTTTATAGAATTTTCCTCTGACGGAATAGCCAGCGCTATACGCAGAAAAAGAATAGAGCGCGCCTGTAGATATTTAATAGAAACCGACCGAAGCATTAAAGATATTGCCTTTTCCTGCGGCTTTTATAATACCGATTATTTTTCGGTTGTCTTTAAAAAAAGTACGGGAACAGCTCCGTTAAAATTCAGAAAGCTTCACATTTGTGACTTGGAGCCCGATGAGGGTGACCTATAAACAGTTTTATTCGCCTGACGGCGAGTTATATTGCTACGCAGTGATATTTGGATTAAAGCCCAAGTGATATTGCCTTCGGCAGTTATTGGCGAATAAAATACCACTGAAACCGCAAGGTTTCAATATCACTATTGACGTAAGGCAATAATATCACTCCGACAAAGGCGGAATATAACTTGAAAGATTATCATCCTTTATGTATAATAGATTTAGAGGTGATAACTATGGCGGATAGTATTTTAAGAGATAAGGCAAAAGAGTTTGCAAAGAAAACCGTTTTTCTTTGTCGCGATATGAAAACAAATCATAAAGAATCCGTTTTAATAAATCAGTTGCTTCGCTCAGCGACCTCTATTGGAGCAAATTTACACGAAGCTCAGTATGCACAAGGAACTAAAGATTTTATTTCAAAACTCGAAATAGCCCAAAAAGAGTGTTATGAAACTGAATATTGGTTAGAACTTCTTTTTGAGACGGGCTGCATGACTAAGGATATTTATAATGATGTTCAAAACGAATGCGGAGCGATTCGCAGAATGTTAATTTCATCACTTAAAACGATAAAATCAAAACAGGTGTAAATTATGAGGAAGAAAGTATTTTCAGTGATTGAGCCGGTAGACAACGGCAGTAAGTTGAGTAATATTTACGATTTTATAATGATGACAACTATCGTTATAAGCCTTGTTCCACTTGCTTTCAAAGAGACAAATGCCGTTTTTCGGTGGATAGACTACATAACTGTAAGCATTTTTATCTTAGACTACTTTTTGAGATTGATAACTGCAGATTTCAAAATTAAAAAGTCAGTGGTTTCTTTCTTTATCTATCCGATTACACCAATGGCCATTATTGATTTAGTTTCCATATTGCCTTCTATTTCTGTCTTGAATAATGGCTTTAGATTGTTGAAACTGTTTAGACTGTTAAGGACATTAAAGGTGTTGCGTGTTTTCAAGTTTTTGCGATATTCAAAAAGTTTCGATATTATAGCTAGCGTGTTTAAAAAACAGAAAAAGGTTTTATCCGCAGTTGCGACAATGGCAGTTGCTTATATTTTGGTTTCTGCTCTTGTAATATATAATGTTGAGCCGGAATCATTTGAGACATTTTTTGATGCTATTTATTGGGCGACCATCTCATTAACAACTGTTGGTTATGGCGATATTTATCCAGTAACAACAATAGGTAGAATTGTTACAATGATCTCTTCTGCTTTTGGCATTGCAATAATTGCATTGCCGTCTGGTGTTATTACGGCGGGTTATCTTGCGGAGATTAACAAATAAGAGTAATAATTACAATAGTTTGAAATATAATAATTATTATAGAGGGTTTTAGGTTCTCCTAACAAGTGACATTTGGGCGTCAAAATGTCCTGCTTGTTACGGTATAAGACAAAAGTAAAAGAAGCACGAAATTTTCGTGCTTCTTTTTTACTGTCCTTAAGAGTACGACTCTATTTCCGCGTTTATTTTTATTATTCGTAAATTCTGACTTCGGTTATGTGCGCCGCATCGTCTAATAAAGATTTGTTTACGGTGATTTTAACTTCTTCGGCAAGAGTGGGGGTAAACCTTGCCACCATCTGCTTTTGAATGTTATCGGTTATATGCGCAACTTCACGCCAGCTTTCACCGTTTCTGATACTTATGGTAACGTCGTTTGCAGTACCTACAGAAGAGGTAAGGCGGTGGAAGTTGAATCTGGGGTAAGAAAGATCAATCTGTGTAGTAACTCTAACCTCACTTATTTCTTTAGGCTCTTTAAGCTTAAGGTAAAGACTGGCGGGAAGTCCTTTTTCCGAAGCCCAACCGTTTAGTTTTTGGTTTAACGGACGGTTAATGCCGTTAATAACGTTTTCGGGTGAAGCGTCAACCGTGAAGTGTAACGCACTGCTAAAGAACAGCTCCATGGTTTCATCAGGGCTTTGAACTATTTTGCCGTCCTTAAGGAAGTAAACAACACCTGAGCCATATGGATGAATACGTCTTCTCCAGGCGATATCTTTGTTAGCGTCAAAGGAAACAACGAAGTTAGCCGGCTTGGATTGCGCGTTAAACGGCAAATCAACCAAAGCTTCACTGTTTGCTTTAAGTGAAATCTCACATTCGGCAATTTTTTCCATAGTTTCGTTTATATCTTCTCGGTCGTTATACTGCCATAAGTACGCCTTAAAGGTAACGTCTTTGTCTGACAAATTCTTAAGCTCTGCTTTATAAAATTCTGCAGGATGCTTTGCCGAATCACAGTAGGGACCTGCAAAAATTACGGTTTCGAAGGGAATCCACAAATCCTTTGTGCCGTAATTACGGCAGAAATAAACGTCTTTTGCAACGCTTGAAGCGCTGTCGGTAGCAGTTCTTGCCAAATCCTTTTCGTCCTCGTTTATAACACCGGGGATTGTTAAATCGTGGCGGAGAAGAAGCTGCTGAAGCTCTTTAATATGATTTTCGTAAATTCCACGGGGAGTAGTTCCGTACTTTTTACAAAGATAAGCGGCGGCGCCTGTTACCTGACCGAGTGTTGCCAAAGTAGCTTCTACGCGAACTGTGCCGAGACCAAGGTGAGAAACGGAACAGCATCTGCCGGCAATAAAGAGGTTATCAATGTTTTTGGAATAAAGAATTCTGTAGGGCAGAGGAGATACGGGAACCGGTAAATTTGCATGGAATTCGCCTTCTTCACCTGAATAAATTCCTCTCGGGTGATGCACGTCGATACACCAACCGCAATAGGAAACGGTATCAGGATAAACTCTGTCCGAATTACAGTCATTCTGGTTAAATACGTAATCACCGATAAGACGGCGGGATTCTCTTTTGGAATTGTGAAGAGCAAGAGCCGCCAATTCGTAATAATCAACCTCTTCGGCTAAGTGGGGTTTTAAGGGAGCCGAATTTTTAATCCAATGGAAATATCCAATGGCAAGACGTATCATTTCGTCACGGGTGAATTCGTCATCCCATAAATCATCGTGGTCGTTGGAGTTTTCAAGCCACCAAGAGCTCGAATGAATCTGAACGGGTTCGCGGTGAAGCTTTTCGCCTTCGGGAAGCTTAATTGCCCAATCGGGCGCCGTAAAGGTAACCTTATGGTCGGTCTTTACAGCCTTATAGCTTCTCATTTTGGGCATATCTTCTTGCCAACCGCAAATACAACCGCTCATTGTAAGGGTGTCGGGTACTTCGGGAGCAAGACTTTCGTTGTATTCCCATCTTGCCTCTCGACCTACGCGATAGGCTGCGCCTGCATAGTAACCCAGCCAACCGTCACCGCTGCTGTCACAGAAGTAATCGGCGGTAAATTTCGTCTTTTCAAGGGTGATGGTATTAATGGTTGTGGCAGAAATCAAATGTCCGTTTTCACTTTCGGCATCAATACAAAGCTCGTTTACGAAAACAGTAAGATTTTTTTCTCTTGCGCAAAGGGTTTCAAAAGCAGCCTGATAGGTAAGACCGCCGGGCATATGTAAGGCTCTTACTTCACCGAAAATACCGCCTTCCCATGAACCGAGATTATTGGAAGCGGCACCCTCCATACCGATAGTGCCTTCATCACTTGCGTTACCGCCTATAGCGGGTCTGCCCGAAACAAGAGCGACTTTAAGACCGCTTCTTGCGGCTTCAATAGCGGCGGGTATGCCTGCAGGGCCTGCGCCTATAATAACGTAATCAAAATGCAGCTCGGCAGTTTTTGGAGAAATACCTTTTATTTCGGCTCTCTGCTTTAAGAAACGCTCGGTTTCGGGAGAGGGGGTAAAATCCATATCGTTGGTTATTACAACACTTGCAAAACGGGCAAGCCAGCCTGTTTTATCAACGGCAGAAAGGGTGTGCTCCCCCTTTGTAAGATAAAGGTCACCTGCAATTTCCCAGTACCACTTATGAGTAGGCATTTTACCTAAAGTGTTGGGAAGCTCTTTGCCGTCTGCGGCAAGAGTAAACTGACCGGGGGCTTCGGGGAATTTCCAGTTTTTGGTGCGTACAAAGAAACGGTAGTTTCCCTCTTCTTTTACCGTAAAGGTGGTGGTAGCAGCCTCTACGGGAACACCGGGTTTATCAAGTCCTAAAAGATATGCGCTTCCTACACTTCTTACAAATTGAGTCTCAAATTTCCATCCGCCCTTATTTTCAAATTCGGCGGCGTCAATCCAAATGCTTTGCATAATCTTTCCTCCGTTTGGCATATTTTTAAAGTAATTTTGTAAAAAGGCTTGCTTTTCTTTTATTGTAAGGGTGAAATTAAAGGAAAACTTTAAATTTGCGCTTTAAAACTTTAAAAAAATGTCAGAGGTGCTTTATGAAGCAAAAAAATTCAAACCGCCTCTTGAATTCAGGCGCAGGCAGAATAATTGACAATCGGTTATAAAAGCTGTATAATAAAGTGAAAATTAAAAGGAGGAAAATGCATTGATTTCGTCTCTGATTCTTTTTGCATTAAAGGCTTTAACGGCGTTTATAATACCTGCCGCCGCCTATATTTACCTTAAAAGAAAATACTCGGCAAGGGGAAAGGCCTTTTTCGGCGGCGTAGCCGTTTACGTAATTTTCTACTGTCTTATTTACGCGGTGCTTATGGCGTATTTAGAGGTTGTTGCAGGGGTATTTGACGATATGGAGGGCACCGTCGTAAAAAGCGGAATAACCATTGCCGCCGAAACTCTTTGCGTAGCTGTAGGCTACCTTGTTTGGTTTAAGGCTGTTATGAAAAAGGAAAAGCAAAACGTCGACGGCATTATGGCGGGAGCAGGCTTTTCCTCCTGTCTTATGGCATTGGGCTACGGTGTATCAGCGGTGGTTAACGCAATTATTTCGGCAATATATATTAAAAACCAAAATGAAGGTATTTCGGTGATTTTTGAAGAAAACGTTGCTCAGGTTGCCGACAGCTCCGCCCTTTATCATTTTTACGATTTACTCATAATGCTAATGCTGTTTATAACCGAAATTGCCTTTGCGGTTATTTTTTACAGGGTGCTTAAATTCGGTGATAAAAAGCTTTGGCTTGCCGCCTCGGTTATTTTGCGAATGGCCTTTTATGCTGTCAGAATACTGGACAGCGTAATCGATAAGGGACTTACCATAGTGCTTATGCTTATGATAACGGTTATAATTACAGGTGCCACCTACGGACTTATAAAGCCCTTTGTGTTTAAAAAAGATGAAGACTGACAAAAAAGACTTGTTCAAGTGAACAAGTCTTTTTTACTATTCTACACCTCTGTAATACATACCTCTTGTGTATTCGCCACTATTCTTTTCACCGTTTTTATAGGCCTTTATAACCCTTTCGGTTTCATTCCCTTCTTCGAAGGTAAAGTAAAGCAGAAGCGCGTCAACGTTAAATTCATCAGTGCGGTCGCCAAGCCAAATGGGGCGGTCGCAAAACAGCTCGCTGTAGCCGCTTCGGCACTTGACGGGGAAGGATATACCCATGCGGTCGGTAATAACCCTGTCGCCCTTGCAGTCCTTACAGCCGCTAAGTGCGGCAGGACAGTTTCTCGTTATCATAAGAGGAAGCCTGCCATAGGCAAAAAGAACGGTTTTTACTTCTGAATTAAGCCTGTTTATTTGCTCGGCCCGTAATTCGGGTGACAGAACGGCGGTGTTTATGCCAAAGGACTTTAGGGTGGAAAGGGTGTGAGAGGAAAAAACGTTAAGCCCGTTTCCGCCGATGGGGGTGAGTCCAACGTCGGTTACGGCCTTTAACTGCGCCGAGTTTTGGACAAGGGCGGCGGTAAAGCCGCTTTTCTTAGCCTTTTCTAATTTTTCCTTAAGCTCATTGCCGTAAAGCCCTGCTCTCGGCAGCTCGGCAATTAAAAGCACCTTGCCGTAAAGCCTTAATAAATCGTGGTCTGCTTCAATGGGGAGGAGCACCGCCGAAATGCCGCTTAAATCGTCGGGCAGTAAGCAAGGCGAGTTAACCCTTACCCAAAGCTCCTTTTCCGTTTTTGGGGGATTTAAGTATTGGGCAGAAAGGCAAACGGTTACCCTTTCCCTTTTAATTTCCGCTCGCTTAAGGCTCAATAATTCACAGGCCTTTCGGCGCATTTCGTTAAGGGCAGAGGCGCGTACCGTAATGCCGTCGTCAATAATAATTTCCTGCTTTTCGGCAAAATATGGTGTCGAGCCTAATTTTGAAAGATTCTGCGCCGCGGCTTCTTTAGTTAACGGTCGGTTTATGGCTTTTTCGGGAAGCTCCCCTGTTACGGTAACGGTGTTTTCATTGTCGCAAAGAGTAAGGGTGACAGGCTCGTTTTCTTTTATTACTGCAGAAATGCTAATACCCACGCTTTGCCTTTCGTGACGGATAAGCTCGTGTAAAAAGGGATAGGCGCCCTTGGCGTCGCCGGCGTCCTCCTTGGTGCGAATGCCGAACATTTCCTTTGAACGCTTTTCGGTAAAGTAGCCGTCGGTAAAGCCCGAGCGGCTGAAAACGTCTTTTAGGCATTTTTCATATTCCTCAGGCACGCTTCCCGTATCAACCATACTTCTAAAGGCGCTGACAGCGGCGGCAACGTATTCGCTTCGCTTCATTCTGCCTTCAATTTTCAGGGAGGTAACGCCCATTTTTGAAAGCTCGTCAATATGCTGTAGAAGGGATAAATCCTTAAGGCTTAAAACGTAATCGTTGCCCTTTCGGTCACTAAAGGGTAAACGGCAGGGGCCTGCACAAAGTCCTCGGTTGCCGCTTCGTCCGCCAAGCAGAGCGGAAAGCAGGCATTGTCCCGAAAGGCACATACAAAGCGCTCCGTGAACGAAAACCTCAACCTCTATATTAAGCTCCTTTGCCGTTGCGCAAAGCTCATTTAGCTCCGCCTTGCTCATTTCTCGCGCTGCAACCACACGGCTGAAGCCAAGCTCCTTTAGAAAATAAAGGGAATCCTTATGGCATACCGTCATTTGGGTAGAGGCGTGAAGGGGAAGAAGGGGAAGCTTTTCCCTTAAAATGCGGGCAAGGCCTAAATCAGCAATAATAACACCGTCAATGCCTATATTATAAGCGTCTGCCGCAAGGCCTACGGCATCCTTCATTTCGCCGTCAGATATAAGAATATTAAGGGTAAGGTATACCTTAACACCACGTATATGGCAGTATTCAACAGCCTCTTTCAGGTCGTAAATTTCGAAATTATCGGCGTTGCGCCGTGCATTAAAGCTTTTTGCACCTAAATATACCGCATTTGCGCCCGACCTTACGGCGGCGTAAAGCATTTCGGTATTGCCTACGGGAGCCAAAACCTCCATTGCAAAATTTTCTTTAAGCATACCGTACCCTCCTTTTTGCGTTTTGTATATTGTAACATAAAAATAATTATTTGTAAAATACTAAAAATAAATATACAGCTTCTTGAAATATAATAATATTAGTGGTATAATTTTTTATGTATGATTATCTATAAAAAGTGAGGTGAGCTGCGTGGACGCAGGCGCGAATCCCCGAAGTAGTAAATTGAATAAACGCGGCTCAAAGGAGAATGCCCTCCTTTTGTAGCTGCAGAAGGAGGAAATTATGGAAGAAAAGGATAAGAAGGAAATAATACTTCCCGAGGAGGAAGCGGTGCTTGAAAACCGTGACTATACCGAGGAAATACTTGCCGTTATACGAAGCGGAGCAAGCGGCGAGGAAATTTATGAAAAATTAAAGGATTACCACGATAACGATATTGCCGAATGTCTTGAGTTTTTAACACCCGAAGAGCGTGACAGCCTTTATGAAGCCTTAGGCCCCGAAGCAGTATCGGATATATTTACCTATCTTGACGACGTTGATGCCTACATTGAAGAGCTTGAAAGCGACGAGGCCGCCGATATTATTGAGAGCATGGATGCCGACGACGCGGTAGACGTTCTTGATGAATTGGAGGAAGAAAAGCGTCAGGAAATTATTGAACTGCTCGACCCTGAAATTAAAGAGGATATTGAGCTTATTGATTCTTATGACGAGGATGAATTCGGTAGCATAATGACCACCAACTTCATTGTCATAAGCAAGGACCTTACCGTTAAGCAGGCAATGCGCCAGCTTATTAATCAGGCCGCCGAAAACGATAATATTTCTACCATTTATACCGTAGATGAAGAAAACCGTTTTTACGGCGCCATTGAATTAAAGGAGCTTATTCTTGCCCGTCAGGATACACAGCTTGAATCTTTAATAGTTACGTCATATCCTTACGTATATGCAAACGAAAGCATTTCACAAACCATTGAGCAATTAAGGGAGTATTCCGAGGATTCCTTTCCCGTGCTTTCACCCGAGGACAAAAGCCTTATCGGTGTTATCACCTCTCTTGACGTGGTTGAAATCATTGAAACCGAAAGCAACGAAGACTACGCCAAGCTTGCAGGTCTTAGCGGCGAGGAGGATCAAAAGGAGCCCTTAAGGGAAAGCATTAAAAAGCGTATTCCGTGGCTTATGATACTGCTTGTTTTAGGTATGGTGGTTTCCACCGTAGCAGGACTTTTTGAAAACGTAGTTAAGGAGCTTGCCCTTATAGTTGCCTTCCAGTCCCTTATTTTGGGTATGGCGGGTAACGTGGGAACACAGTCCCTTGCGGTAACCATAAGCACCTTAACGGGCGATGAATTATCCTTTAAGGATAATATGAAAAAGGTGTTAAGGGAGCTTAGAATCGGCTTCCTTAACGGTGTGCTTTTAGGTGTGCTCAGCGCCGCAGTTATAGGACTTTACATTTACTTTACCAAGGCTTATACCCTTGCTGATTCCTTTATGACCAGCGGCTGTGTAGGGCTTGCAATGTGTGCCGCTATGACGGTATCAGGCTTTACGGGCACCTTTATTCCTCTTGTGTTCAAAAGGCTGGGTATTGACCCTGCCGTTGCATCGGGTCCGCTGATTACAACTGTTAACGACCTTGTGGCTGTGGTAATTTACTACGGCCTTGCCTGGGTATTGCTCCTTGGCGCGCTTTAATTTGGAGGACAAAATGAAGGACGGCTTTGAAATTGAGCGAAAATTCCTTATAGAATATCCCGATATATCGGTTATCGGCTCCCTTGACGGGGTAAGGATAACCCACCTTGAGCAATGCTATCTTGAGGGCGGCGGCAGGGTGCGTAAAATTACCGAAAACGGGAAAACCCATTTTATTAAAACGGTTAAAAAGCATATAACCGATATTAAAAGGGAAGAAAAGGAATGGGAAATAAGCGAGGAGGAATACCTTGACGGCGTAAAAGGCCTTGCAAGGGGAACCAGCGTAATTGCAAAAACCCGTTATATAATTCCCTGCGGCGGCCTTTTTTTGGAGGTTGACGTTTTCCCCTTTTGGCAGGACAGAGCCTTTTTGGAAATAGAGCTAAGTGACGAAAAGCAAGAAATTGTCATTCCGGATTTTTTAAAGGTTATAAAGGAAGTAACAAGCGATAAGCGGTACAGAAATTCTTCACTCGCAAGGGAAATCTTCACCGAAGCGCTAAATTAAGTTAAGGGTAGAGTTTATGGAAATTGTTATTGATAATTTAAAAATCAATTACGTTGAAAAGGGCGAGGGCGAGCCTATACTAATGCTTCACGGCTGGGGCTCCTCTACGGTGCCCTATAACGGAATAATAAATTTATTAAGCCTTAAATACCGCGTAATCGCCGTTGATTTTCCGGGTTGCGGACAAAGTGATACAATGCTAAGTCCTTGGACTGTTGACGATTATTGCGATTTCGTACTTAAATTTTGCAAGGGTGTTAATATCAGCGACCCTATACTTATAGGCCATTCCCACGGCGGCAGAGTAATTATGAAGCTTGTGGGCGAAAAAATGCTTAACCCCGAAAAAATAGTGCTTTTTGACAGCGCGGGTCTTATTCCTAAAAAAAGCTTTAAAAATAAAGTGCGTATTGCCACCTTTAAGTTAATTAAAAGGGTGCTTACACTTCCCCTTATTAAAAGCTTTTCGGCGCCCCTTTTAGAAAAAGCGCGAAATCATTTCGGCTCTGCCGATTACAAATCGGCACCCGAGGTTTTAAGGAAAACTATGGTAAACGTTGTAAATACCGATTTAAGACATTTACTGCCAAGCTTTTCCTGCCCTACAATTTTGATTTGGGGCGAAAACGATACCGATACCCCCTTAAGGGATGCACAAACTATTGAAAAGCTTATCCCCGATGCGGGTCTTTGCGTAATCAAGGGCGCGGGACATTTTTCTTTCCTTAATAATCCCGCGCAAACCGCCGCAATACTCAAAAGCTTTTTGGAGGTATAATTTTGTTAGGTAAAATAATTACTTTTATATTTAAGGATAACAGCTTTTTTTATGCGCTTTCCGCTTTGCTTGCAGGTCTTTCGGCCTTTTTTGCACTTACAAAGCAAATGCATATGTTTCAGCAAAATTCATACTTCCCCCGCCGTTATATTCCTTGGCTCAAGGAAAATGAAAAGGGCAAATTCATAATCAGGGCGGCTTTTTTCGTTCTTTATGCCTTACTTAATATGGAATATGCCAAGGGCATCAGGGTACTTTTATGTACAGCCGCGTTGCTTATTTATACCGTTATTTTGGCTGTTTTGTCGGCAGGACATCAGAAAAAATCAATAATCCCCTTAAAGTTTACGGCAAGGGTTAAAAGAATGTACTACGCTCTCGGCACCGTAACCCTTTTAATGGTTGTTTTACAGTTTTTCCTCCTTGGAGGAGATTCTTACTGGGCGCTCAGCGTAAACGTGCTCCTTTGTATTTTTCCTTATTTTACGGTATTGCTTTTATGGGCGTTGCTTTACCCCATAGAAAAAATGATAACAAGGTATTATATTAACGATGCTAAAAAAATAATCGCTTCCTATAAAGGACGGCTTAAGGTTATAGGTGTTACGGGCTCCTTTGGCAAAACAGGCACCAAGCATATTTTAACCGCAATGCTTAAGGAAAGGTACAACGTGCTTACTACACCGAAAAACTTTAATACCACAATGGGCGTTGTAATAACCGTTCGACAGCACTTTACTCCGCAAACCGAAATTTTCGTTTGCGAAATGGGTGCTAAAAGAAGCGGTGATATCAAGGAAATATGCGACCTTGTACATCCCGAGTGCGGCCTTATAACCACCGTTGGCCCTCAGCATCTTGATACCTTCGGTGACGTTGATACGGTATTTAATACTAAATTTGAGCTTTACGACAGCGTAAAGCAAAAAAACGGCAGCCTTTTCACCTGCGGCGACTGTGAGGATATTAAAACAAGAGTAGGGGAAAGGGAGGTTGTTTTCTACGGCACCGATACAAATTACGACTATTATGCGGATAATATTAATTGCTCCGCCCGTGGGGTAACCTTTGATTTGCACCTGAAGGGCGAAAAAATAGAAATAACCACCAAGCTTTTAGGCAATCATAACGTGCAAAACATCGTTGGCGCTTCTGCCGTGGCTCATTCTCTTGGTGTTAGCCCTGCACAAATTAAATTTGCAGTATCCCGCCTTACCGCGCCTGAGCATCGCCTTGAAATAAAGCGTTATGCCAACGGCTCAACCCTTATTGACGATGCTTATAACTCTAACCCCGTAGGCTGTCTTGAGGCCTGCAGAGTGCTTTCTCACTTTGCACCTATGAAGCGTGTGCTTATTACTCCGGGACTTGTTGAGCTTGGAGATGAGGAATATATGCACAATAAAAGGCTCGGCGAGGTTGCGGCAGAATGTGCCGACTTTATTATTCTTGTGGGAATAAAAAGAAGCGAGCCCATTAAAGAGGGTATTCTTTCTAAGGGCTATTCTGAAAATAATCTTTACGTTGCTGCGAGCTTTAAGGAAGCCTATGATAAATATTTAGAGCTTGCAGATGCCAATACCGTTGTGCTTATTGAAAACGATTTGCCCGACAATTATCTTAAATAGGAGGCTTTATTATGAAAATCAGTTTAGCGGTATTTTTCGGTTGCCAAAGTGTTGAACACGAGGTTTCTATAATTTCCGCCGTTCAGGCAATGGCAAGTATGAACAGAGAAAGGTACGATATTCATCCCGTTTACGTTACCAAAAACGGAGAAACCGTTACAGGCGAGGCTTTATTTTCCATTGAAAATTACAAGGATATTCCCGCTTTAATTTCACGTTGCACACCCGTTACCCTAATAAGGAAAAACGGCAAGGTGGTTATGACCGTGCTTAAGGCAGGTCTGTTTAAAAAGGCGAAGGAAACGGTTATCGACGTTGCCTTCCCGATTGTTCACGGTACCAACTGTGAGGACGGTACCCTTCAGGGCTACTTTGAGTTTTTAAACCTTCCTTACGTTGGCTGTGATATTATTTCCAGTGCCGTTGGTATGGATAAGGCGGTATTTAAAGACGTGCTTGGCCGCTTTGACCTGCCCGTGCTTGACTGTGTAACCTTTTATGCAAGGGAATATGCCCTTGATAAGGATAAAATTGCCGACGAGATTATTGAGAAAATCGGACTTCCCGCTATTGTTAAGCCCATTAATTTAGGCTCCAGCGTAGGCATTAAAAAGGCAAACGACAGAGAAGGCCTTCTTGATGCCATTGATAACGCGACGACCTTTGCCGACAAGGTGCTGGTTGAAAGAGCCGTTACCAATTTAAGAGAAATTAACTGCTCGGTGCTGGGAGACTGTGACGAATGCTACGCTTCGGTTTGCGAGGAGCCCTTTATGACCGACGAAATTCTTTCCTACGAGGATAAGTATACCTCGGGCGGCAAGAATAAGAGCGGCAGTAAGGGAATGGCTTCCCTTTCGAGAAAGGTGCCTGCCGACCTTGACGAGGAGCGCACCGAGGAAATAAGAAGCCTTGCCTGCAAAATCTTTAAGGCCTTGGGCTGTGCAGGTGTCGTAAGAATCGACTTTATTATTGATAAGGATACTAATAAGGTTTACGCCAACGAAATTAATACTATACCCGGTTCACTTTCCTTTTATTTGTGGAAGCCCACGGGTGTACCCTATACCGAACTGCTTGACCGTATGGTAGATATTGCCTTCAGAAGACAAAGAAAAAAGGACGACTTAACCTTTACCATTGATACCAACATACTTGCAGGTGTAAATCTTGGCGGTGCGAAGGGAAGTAAGGGCGCCAAGGTATGACACAGCTTTTAATTCGCCTTTTCGTTAAAAACCAAAACGATGTAGGCAACGTTGCAGTGCGAGAACGCTACGGCACTCTGTCGGGTGTTGTGGGAATGATAGGTAATCTGATTTTGTGCAGTATAAAAATTGCCGTCGGTCTTATTATCGGCAGTATTTCGGTATTGGCCGACGGACTTAATAACCTTGCCGATATGGGCTCGGGCATTATTACAACCGTTGGCTTTAAAATGGCGGCACGACCTGCCGATAAGGACCACCCCTTCGGTCACGGCAGAATGGAGTACTTATCCGCCTTTATTGTGTCTGTACTTATTTTACTCGTAGGCTTTGAGCTTTTTAAAAGCTCGGTAGAGGCTATTGTCAACGGCGAAGCCGCACCGCAGTATTCCTATATTACCTACGGAATTCTTGTTGTTTCGGTAATAATTAAGCTTTGGCTTTTTGTTTTTAACAAAAGGCTTTCGAAAATAATTGATTCCGATGCCTTGGCCGCTACGGCACAGGACAGCGTTAACGACAGCATTGCTACAATTGTTATTCTTGTTGCCGCTGTAGCTTCCTCTGTTTTTGCTCCGCCCTTTAATCTTGATGCCGTTATGGGCATTGGAGTGAGCCTGTTTATACTGTATACGGGCTTTAATTCCGCCAAGGAAACGGTTGACAAATTACTCGGTCAGCCGCCGAGCAAGGAGCTTATAAGCAGCCTTGAGGAAAATATCTTTGCCTTTAACTGCTTTTTGGGTATTCACGACCTCATAGTACATAACTACGGACCGGGAAGGTGTCTTGCTTCGGTACACGTAGAGGTTCCCCAAAATATCGACGTGGTGTATTGCCACGAGCAGATTGATTTGTGTGAAAAGCTGATATGTGAACGCCTTGGCGTTGAATTAACCATTCACTGCGACCCCGTTGATACCGACAGCGAGGAGGTTAGCTTAACCAAAGCGAAAATTGCCGAAGCGGTAAAGGAAATTCATCCGGACGCGACCATTCACGATTTCAGGATGACCCCTATGGCCGAAACGCGCACCAATCTTATTTTTGATGCGGTGCTTCCAAACGGCGCTGATATGACCGTTGAAGACTTTAAGGCTGAAATTACCAAACGGGCATTGCTGATTAACCCCACCTTCGTATGCGTAATATCGGTTGACCGCGATTATACCGGAAAATAAGCAAAAATTCACAAAACTGCAGGCACCTAAAAAGATAAATTATTAGTGGAAATAAAAGGCAAAAAGCCGTGGTAATGCTGACGCATACCACGGCTTTTTAACATATTAGACTGTAAAAAATTGATTCTTTAGGCGGTTTATCCCTAAGAACAACTCCCGTTGCAGGGGTTGTTTTTATACCTTTAAGGGTTAATGCCTGCAAGCATAAGCTTCATAATCGCCATATCGGTAGTATTGAAAACGCCGTCGAAGTTAACGTCGGCAATTCTTTCCTCATCAGCAGTTATAGAAGCAACACCTGAAAGCATAATTTTAAATAATGCAAAGTCTGAGGTGTCTAATTTTCCGTCGGCATATATATCGCCCTTAGATTCACCCCATACTGCATAAAGGGTGGCGGGAGCATTGGTGTAATATGCGGCGCCGGGTAAATAGGTGGGAACGGTAGCATTCGGGGTTTCGGCCCAGCCTAAAAATTGGGTTGCAAATTTGGTGGGGATAACGGTGGTAACCGTCATATCGCTGCCGTGAAGCTTAATTTGAGGTGCAGGAGCGTTATTTCCGCCGCATGCATCAAAGGCTACCTCGTAGGTATGTGGAGTCCATACGGCGTAAAATACAAACTGAGTATCACAGCTGTAGGAGGAGGTCCATTCCTCGCTGAAGGTAAGGGTGGTGCCGTTAGTGAAAACGGTTTTTGCACCTTCGCTTGTGAAAATTTCTTCCTCGGTACTCCAGCCGTTTTCGGTGTGCCATTTGTTGTCACGCTTGCGCTGTACCGTCCAACCCGAAAGGGTGTAGCCTTCGCGCTCTACACTACAGTCAACGGTAAAGTCCTTGCTTAAAAGAGCTTCAAACCCGTTAATATAATTCTGGTTTTCAAGGGTGTTATAGGCAAAGGAATAGGTGTAGGTTTCGGGACCCTCATAACGTAATATGTAGGTGTACTTTTTGTTTCTGCACCAAGAGCATTTGCTAATGTTTCTGATATCAATTTCGTTGCCCTTGGAGTCACCGCTTTTGCCGTCGGTGTTTTCGTGGGCGCCGATACAGGTGTCGTTGCCTATGTAAAGCTCAACGTGACTGCCGGGCTGAACGTAAATGTCACCGCGTCGGGGGGTTACCGTACCCGTTTTGTAGGCCTTAAAGCCTACCTTGGAGAATGCGGAAATCATACTGCTGCTGTTGGGAACGCCCTTAATGGCGAAGCCTGCATTTTTAAAGGCATAGCTCACAAGGGAGGAGCAGTCGTAATTGGGGCCGTGACGGCTTGACATACTGTATCCGTGGGTATCGTCGTTGGCTATTTTGGTTGCCCATTCAATAGCCTGTTCAATTCTGTAGTCGGCAGCGTAAACCTCGGTAGAAATAATAGGCATTATACCGATTATCAATAAGACCGCCAACGCTACAGAGAGTAGCTTTTTCATAATTAAACCTCCGAATATAAGGCGCATTAAAGCGCGAAAAAACGTTTTATGGCTGAAAGGTGTACACAGCCGTGCACATATTATAGCACATCCAAAATAATTTGTCAAGTTACGATTTTGTTTCATTCGGTTACTATTTGGTAACGAGCGGTTACAAACTTAAAACACTTTTAAAAATGCAAAAAAATACTGCAGAAGCGTTTTTGCTTCTGCAGTATTTTTTATTTGATTTTAATAAACGCCTGCAAGGGTAAGCTTTAAGGCTGCAAGGTCAACGGTAGAAAGCTCGCCGTCACCGTTAAAGTCGGCGGCACAGTAGGCGTTATACTGGTCGTCGTTAAGGAAGGAAAGCAACAGCTTAATGGAAGCGAGGTCGGTAGTGTCGAAATGACCGTCCATATTAAAGTCGCCGTTTTCTGCCGTTTTCGTAAAGCCGCAGGGGAAGGTTACCGTTACTGTGTCATCGGTTACCTTTGCACTGTAGGTCCAGCTTATTGCAAAGCCGCCGTTGGTTTTCATAAGTCCTCCGATTGCCTCGCTTTGGCTTTCGTTAGGAATAAATTCGGTTGCGACAATGGTTTCTGTGGTGCCGTCGGAATAGGTTAATTCAACCTCGGCATTTTCTCCCGTTGAAACAGAAGGGGAGGATACTATACGAGCCGACTTAACGGATTTACCGCCGTAAAGGCTTATAACAGTAGCCTTAAAGTTTTCTATTCTTACGTAGCAGGGGTTGTCGCCCTCTGCCTTTATATCGCTGTCAATATAAAAGCTGTAGTCGTTGCCCTTAAGGCGGAAGCTTTGTGGCAGCGTGTTGTTACAGCTGTCATTAACCGTAACCCTTACCTTATCGCCGGTGGTAAAGGTAAATTCAAGCTGTGCGCCGCTTAAAGAGCCTTGAGAGCCAATGGGATAAAATTCCCGTTTAAAGCTGTCGTCAATAACGGTTACCGAAGCAAGCTCCAGTCTTGGAGAATCAGCCCAAACGGCGTAAGCGGTAAAGGCTACGTTGCCGTAGGTGTCCTTAATAAGGGAAGCATCAAGGGGAATTGTACCGTCGGTGGCAAAGGTGGTGGGAGAAAGCTCTCCAAGGCTTTCCTCCTTAACCCAACCGTTCTCGGTGAGCCAAGCGTTGTCGTAATCGCGCTTAAGCGCCCAGCCCGAAAGAATGTGGCCGTTGCGGTCAAATCCATTTGAAGCAAGGGAAATTTCGCCGTTATAGGGTACGGTACAGGAGTCCATATTACCAAAACCGCCGTTAGCGTCGTAGGAAACGGTGTAGGTGTTTTCCTCGGGACTGTTGCCGTAAAGCTCGTTAAACCATTCGTCGGTGGGTTGAACAATATGTGTGATTTTTCTGCCTCTGCCGGTAAGCTGAGCCGAGTTGAATTCGGAGTAGGTACGCTTGGTTACTCTTACTAAGCCCTTGCCGTCACCGTTACCCTCAAGGTAGGTAATATACTTTTCATCATAGGCCAAAATAATCATAGAGTGTCCGTCGTTTCCGTAGTAGGAGCCGTCGGATTTTGGCGAGGTACGGATATAGGCGCCGGTTTTAATGTTGGCATTTGCAAGCAGATCATAGGTCATTTTGGAAGCACCCTTGCCAACGGCTATGTAACAGTTTTTAAGACCGGTGCCGCGGTGTACGTATTCACCGAAAAGACGGTTAAAGGCACCGTTAGAATAAATAAAACATGTCCAGCCGTAGGTTTTTACGTTACGGGTTACACTTCTCATATGATAAGCGTTGTTCATACTCATTCGGCTTCCTAAGGGAAGGGAAACCTCCTTGGTAAAGGAAGAGCTTGTGAATAAATCAACGTCGCCTGCGAAAACGTCGTCAAGAGCGGCGGCAAAGGCGGGTACGTCGGTAAAGTCACTGCCCTTCAGGTCACTGGGCTTTAGCCATTGCACCCAAGCGTTAACAGGCAAAGAGGTAACAAGCATTGTAACAATTATTAAAGCGGCTGTAATAATTGAAAAAATCCTTTTTTTCAAAGCAAAAACTCCCTAATTTTTTATTTCAACGGTCCTATAATAACATATATTAAACAAATAATCAATGTTAAAAATGCACAAAAATTACAATTTGTAACATTTTTTATTATTTTTTATGCTTTTGTAAATAGGCGCGGGGTGTGGTGCCGGTTACCTTTTTAAAATATCGGGCAAAATAGTTGCGATCACAAAAGCCTACCTTGGCGGCTATTTCACCGATATTACTTCTGCCGCTTTCCAAAAGGGAAATTGCCTTGGTTATACGCATTTCAAGAATATAGGAATGAATCGGCTTGCCGTAATGACGGCAAAAGCGATTGCTTATATAGTTTTTATGAAAATGAAAATGCTCGGCAAGGGTATCACCGTTAAGCTCCTCCGATAAATGGTCGCGTATGTATTGGGCAACTTTTTCGGCATCAAAGCCCTTTTCGTTTGAAGAGCCAAGCTCGGCTGTTCTGAAAAGAAAGGTTAAAATATTTATTATTTGCGCAGAGTTCTTTAAATTGTAAAAGGGCGGCTTTTCGGTGAACTCTACCTCCGCCTCCTCGAAGGCTTCAAGTAATGCCGATGCATTTTCCAAAAAAAGGAAACGGTTAAAGCAGGGCGCATCCTCAAAGGTTACGCATTCTACAGGGGAAAACTCCTCCTTTCGGCTTACGGGTATGGGAGGCAGGGGAGTGGTTAAATGTGAATGCCGATTTGTAAAGTCGAAATTAATTGCCAAATACCTTACGTCGCTTTTTAAAAGGGTATACGGCACGAAGGAATTAATATAAAGCAGGGCTCCCATAGGTAAAGTAAAAATTTCGTTATCAATTTTTATTTTACCTACGCCCTTTTTAACGTAAAAAAGGCGGCAGTCAAGAGGGAGCACCGTATTAAAGGAGCTGTTTTCGGTTATTTTCAAATAGCGCACGTACCTGCCGAAGGGATTAATTTCACTGAAATTCATATAATTCACCTTTATTTTGTGCTAATTTATCTTTACAATGTAGATAGATTATACTATGAATTTGTGCTAAAATCAAGAGGAAAGGATGGATAACCATGATAGAAAGAAAAGTAAAGCGTCAGGGAAGAATAGCATTTTTCTCGGTAGTGCACGCAGTTTATTTTGACCAGTTTGAGGGTCTTGAGGCTTCTCTTAAAAAATACCACGCCGATACAATAAAGCTTGTAGAAAAAAACGGCGTAGAGGTTGTTGACTACGGTATTGTGGGCAGTAATGCCCGCGCCTTTGAGGTTGCCGATCTTATTGCAGGGGATAAAATTGACGTTATTTTCTGTAATATGATTACCTATGCCACCTCAAGCGTATTTGCACCCATTGTACAGAACACCAAGGCACCTATTGTTCTCGTTGCCTTACAGCCCTTAATGGCTATGGATTATACTAAGGCCTGTACCTATATGCAGCTTGAAAACGACAATATATGCTCGGTGCCTGAATTTACCGGTGTTGCCATAAGACTCGGCCGCCCCGTTAAGGACGTTATTATCGGCTGTCTTTATAACGATGCCGAGGCCGAAAAGCAGGTTGCCGAATGGTGCGACATTGCTAAGGTGCTTAACGGACTTAAGGGCGCGAGATTCGCTCTTATGGGACACGTGCTTGAAGCAATGTACGATATGCACGCCGATCCTACCGCTATTTCCGCCGCCTTCGGTGTTCACGTGCCTCTTTTGGAAATTGAAGATATTGTGAGAGAATACGTTGCTTTGACCGAAGAGGAAATAGAAGCAAAGAAAAAGATTATTTGTGAAGAATTCGATATGCCCGACCCCAAAAGCGACCCCGTTACAATGAAGCTTACCGAAAAGGATTTGATTCACGCTTCAAAGGGAGCCGCCGCCCTGGACAGATTTGTTGAAAAGTATAATCTGTCGGGTCTTGCCTATTATTACGAGGGCGAGGTAGGCTCCATTCAGCGTGAGGTTGCCACCTCCTTTATAGCAGGTAACTCTATTCTTAACGCGCAGGGCACACCAATGTGCGGTGAGTTTGATATTAAAACCCTTATAGCAATGTTTATTATGGATAAGCTTGGTATAGGCGGAAGCTTTGCCGAGTTCCATCCCTTCGATTTTAAGGAGGACTTTATTTTGGTAGGCCACGACGGTCCTCACCATATTGCCATTGCCGAGGGCAAGCCTGTTTTACGTAGCCTTACCAAATTCCACGGCAAGCCGGGAAGCGGCGCAAGCGTTGAATTCAAAATCAAGGAAGGCCCTATTACAATGCTCGGTATTACCCAAAAGGCCGACGGCGGCTTTAAGTTTGTTATCGGTGAGGGTGAATCCAAAAAGGGCCCCATTCCTCCTACGGGAAACACTAATACCCGAGGCTTCTTTGAGCCTACCACCAAGGAATTTATTAAGCGTTGGGTAATGGAGGGACCCACCCATCATTATGCACTCGGCATAGGCCATCACGCAGATACAATTAAGAAAATTGCCGACGTTCTCGGTATCGAGTCTGTTATTGTAAGATAAAAAAGAGGTGTAGGTTATGTATAAGCATATAACTCTTGAAATAAGCTTTAAGCCCTTTATTAAAACCGACGACGATTTTATAAGGGGCATTTGCGCAGGTGTTTTTGAACAGTGGAGGCCTTTAATTAAAAACTGTGAAACCGTGTCCATAATGTTTTGGGCGGCTGACGGCAGTGAAATTCTTGAATATAATAAGGATATGGAAGCACAAATTGAGTGGTGCCGTTATATAGGCACCGCTAATCTGCCCTTTAATCCTACGGGTGACGATGCCGTAAGCCCTCATAAGTATAAATATCATTATACAAAAAATCCTCCCGTTATAACCTACGGCGTTATGAAGAGGATTGTTGAGCTGTTTAAGGAGGAGGGTAAAAAGGCGCTTCCCAATGCAAAAATACTCGTGGGCGACACCTTTGATATCGGCCCCGAGTTTGCCGAGTCCGACTTTAAGTATAAGCGCCATACCGAAATTTGTACGGGACAAACCCTTGATAAATTAGGCTTTGTCGACTGTACCGCCACCCTTAATGCCGACGACAGAGCCTACGCCGCTTATCCAAACGGTATTCCGCAGGACACCCCTTTGGGTCTGTTTTTGGGCAAGCAATGTAACGCCTTTTTACGCGATATGGGAATGGATTTCGTTTGGCTGTCTAACGGCTTCGGCTTTTCCGCCGACCCGTGGAGCCTTAAGGGCAGGGTGTACGACGGTGAAACCTTCCACCCCGAAAAATTAAAAGAAACGAGAAAAAAGGTTTTTGAGTTTTGGAAGTTTTTCAGAGAGGGCTGTCCCGATTTCCCCGTAAGGGTTAGAGGAACCAACAATACCGTAGGAGTTGACTATGCTACCGACGCTGTGCCCATTTACGATATTTATAAGGGCGGCTTTAATATCGACCCGCCGCCAAATTCCCCTTGGGCCGCTCTCAACGACAATTACGGCCTTGAAATAATGGGACACCTTACCCGAATTTGCGAGCTGCCGGGAAACGATTTTCTGTTCCGTTACTACATTCACGACCCTTGGTGGGTAAATTCTCCTTGGTACGACCGCTACGGAAGCGAGCCTATTGATATTTATTTGCCTATGGCTATAACCCGTATCACCGAGGAGGGCAAGGTACAGTCGGCAGATAATCTTAGTATTTTGTCTATTGATAATTCATTTGGCGAAATGCCCGATTCCTGTGTAAATGAACCCTTGCCGCACCTTATTAAGGCTAAAAAGAACGCGGGCGACCGCCCTGCGCCATTGGTGCTTTTATACCCCGTAAGGGAATACAGCACCGCCTATGACGAAAGGGTAATTAAGCAAATGTATAAGGGTGATAAGTATATTG
The DNA here is from genome assembly GCA_017474125.1 of Clostridia bacterium. GTDB lineage: Bacteria > Bacillota > Clostridia > Oscillospirales > Acutalibacteraceae > SIG607. The sequence goes on along the minus strand of JAFVIF010000076.1, from coordinate 11,676 downwards.
TTGATGCTATTAACAATTCCTTCCCCTTAAACTGTGTTGTTTCTACCGACATTTTCCTTAAAAATCCCCTTGAACTTTATAAGCAGAGCATTATTGTTACCCCCGTTCCCGAAACAAGGGAAATTGAGGATAAGCTTAAAGCCTTTATTAAGGATGGCGGCAGAGTTATTCTTTACGGCACAAGCGAGTATATTGAAGCGGCTTCCCATATAAACGCAATTAAGGTGGACGTTGAAAAGGATGCTCCTACCGTTATTAGAGAAAAGCTAAAGGAATTTGGTTATTGTATTGACTTTAATAATCCGCACCAAGGCAAAAAGACCACTACAATGACTATTGCTAACAGCGATAACGCGTTGTTCTTCTCCCTTTATAACCAAACCACCGCCCTTGATATGTTCCTTAAATTCCCCTTAGGTATGCCCGTATTTATAGGAAGTGACGCTATTATTGAAAACGGTATGGCAAAATACCGCTTCGGCAGATGCGAGCACCTTGAATGTCGCGTTTACGTTCAGCAGGAAAAGGGTATTGTTACGGTAAGAGAAGGCGTTCCCGGCAACAGAAAATACCGCAGAAAAATAAACGTTTCGGGACTTGAAAATGCAACGGTTTGTCTGTTCCCCGAGGAATACTGCAAAAACGATGCCGTTGTTGGTGCTACAGGTAATCATTACGGTATAGCACCCCCAATAGACGACCGCTTTAAGGTTGTTCACGACCCCATTTACGGTACCTACATAAAGGGCGAAAATATAACGGGCGACTTTACCCTTTATATGCAAAAGCACGAATACGTTGAATAAAATGCAATCATACTATAATAAAAAAATCGGTGATATCACCGATTTTTTTGTTTTTCAAGTATTGTATTTTTATCCCTTATCAGCGCTTCCTTTAATTCACTGACAGAATTAAAACGCTTTTCTTCTCTTATAAAATCTAAAAGATAAAGCCTTATGGCTTTTCCGTACAAATCACCTGTGAAGTCGAAAAGATTGGTTTCGCAAAGGGGAGAATTTAAGGGAAAGGTGGGGCGAATACCAATATTTGTCATACCAAAATATTCTTTACCGTCAATTACCGCCTTGGTCATATAAACGCCGAATTTTACTAAGGCAACGTTTTTCGGATAAAGCTGGTTAAAGGTGGGAAAGCCTATTGTTCTGCCGCGCTCGTCCCCGTGAAGCACTTCGGAGACAACGGAAAAATCTCTTTTCAAAAGGGAGGCGGCTTTTTTTACGTCACCGTTCTTTAAAAGTGTGCGTATTCTACTGCTTGAAATCGGCTCGCCGTCAAGGGTAACCTTGTCTATAACCGTTAGTTTAATTCCTTTTTCACAGCACAAGGCTTCAAGTAGCTTTGTGTCGCCCTTGCCACCCTTACCAAAGGTATAATCATAGCCGCAAGCTATAAATGCAGGGGAGTATTTATCTACTAAGGAATCAAAAAAATCATTTGGAGAAACGTCCTTTACCAAGGGAAAGTCAATATAATCAATTTTTTTAATGCCCGTTTCCTTTATAAGGCGGGTTTTTTCCTTTTCAAGGGTAAGAATAATTCCGTCGGTAGTAAAAAAAGACTTTGGAGGAACTCTGAAAGCAACGGCAACCGATTCAAAACCGCTTTCGGCGGCGGCGCGCAACACGGCAACGTGCCCTAAATGTACACCGTCGAAGGTGCCAAGGGCAATGGCTGTATTATTCATAGCTTCCCTCCTTTTTTTACATAGGATTAATAAGGCATTTTATGCGAATTTCCCTTTCTTCCTTATCGGCATAGCCGATACCGATGAAGGTATCCTTATACTTTATACGATAGTGTGTGTCGGGCGTAATTTCCCTGTTTAGTCGGTCAAAGCTTAATTTGCCGCCGTTTGAAAAGCGTATGGCCTGCTTTTCGCTGACAAAAATTTCCTCTAAATGGCTGACCGCCGATTCTTCACTTATTAGGTGGCCTTCAATATTTTCTTCGCTGATTTCATCTAAATCCACGCATTGCTCCAAAGAAAAATCTGCCGTTTTTGTACGGGTAAGAGCGGTCATTACCGTGCCGCAGGAAAGAGCGGCACCAATATCGCGGCAAAGAGAACGCACATAGGTTCCCTTTGAACAGCTTACCTTTATTTTAAATGTATAATCCTTTTCACAAAAATCAATAAGCTCTATGGAATAAACGGTGATTTTCCGTGGCTCAACCTCTACCTCAACGCCCTTTCGGGCAAGCTTGTAAAGGGGTACGCCGTCCTTTTTAATTGCCGAATAAACGGGAGGATACTGAAGCTGTTCACCCGTAAAGGCTTTAAGCACCTCTGACAGCTCGTCCCTTGTAAAGCAGGGCTCACTTTGGCTTAAAACCTCACCCGTAATATCTAAGGTGTCGGTGGTAATCCCCGCCTTAACTGTGGCAATATATCCCTTGTCGGCATTCAAAAGGTAGGGGCAAAGACTTGTTGCTCTGCCTATAAGAATGGGCAGAACACCGGTAGCTAAAGGATCAAGCGTACCGGTGTGACCTACTTTTTTCGTATTTGCCTTGCGTCTGACGACTGCAACGGCTTTAAAGGAGGTTATTCCTTCGGGCTTATTTACTAAAAGAAGTCCCTGCATAGTTTTCCTCCAGGCTTTTTTTAACAACCTTTAAAATTTCCTTTTTTGCATCCTCAAGGCTGCCGTTAAAGCTGCAGCCTGCGGCATTCTGATGACCGCCTCCGCCAAGGCTTGCACAAATATCCGAAGCGCAAAGCGGCGGATAGGTGCGTACCGAAATTTTAAAGCTTCCGTCCTGCTTTTCCTTAATGGAAATGCCTGCAAGCACGCCCTCAACCGAGCGCGAAATAACGGCAACACCCTCAAGGTCAATATCGCTGCAGCCTGTTTTGTTTTTCATTTCGTTGGTTGCAACAAGCAGCATACATTTATTGTTAAAATGGAATTCGGCGCTGTCCAGCACCATTCTTTCAAGCTCAAGCCTGCCGCGTGACTTTGTGTCGAACATAAGCCTGCCTATTTCAGCGGCATCAATGTCATATGAATAAAGGTCAGCGGCAATGCGGTGGGTTTTTGCCGTAACGTTGGCATACTTAAAGGAACCGGTGTCGGTTGAAAGACCGGTGTAAATTGCCGATGCCGTAACCTTATCAAGGGGCAGGGGGTAGTGGCGGAAAATATCGTAAATGCATTCGCAGTTAGCCGCCGCCTCGCTGTCCAAATAAAGCCTGTCGGCATAGCGCGTGTTGGAAATATGGTGGTCGATGCATAAATCAATTTTGCCTACAAATTCCTCGGCAAGTCCGCCTAAAAGCACAATGTCTGCAATATCAACCGCAACTATAGTTTTGTAGTCGAATTCGTTGTTTGCAAATTCCTTTGTGAAATAGTCGTACTTGGCGGGAATCTCATCGGCGCATTTAATCATACATCTTTTGCCCATGGCGGAAAGACCTAAAGCAAGAGCATAAGCACTACCTAAGGTGTCACCGTCGGGGGTGGCGTGACAAAGTATTAAAAAGTCGTCGCGCTCCTTTAAAAAGCGGCAGGCTTGCTTAATATCGAGCATTTCGCAAACGCTGTCGGTTACTATTTTAACTGTCTTTTTCATCGCTTGTACCGCCTTCCTCAAAAGAATCAAGTATGGAGGAAATATGGGCGCTGAAAGCTATGGAATCATCGGCAACAAAACGCACCTCGGGCACCTTGCGCATTTTTACACGGGCGCCCAGCTCACGACGAATATAGCCTGCCGCACCTTTAAGTGCCTTTACCGAGGACTCGGTCATTTCCTTGCCCTCGATAGCGCTTACGTAAAAGGTAGCATAGGATAAATCGTTTGTTACCTGAACCTTTATAATGCTGAGCATTTTACTTACTCTCGGGTCCTTGACGTCGCGAAGTATTTCAGCCATTGCAATGCGGACGTCAGAGGTTATTCGGTCAATTTTATAGCCTGCCATTAATCTCTGTACTCCTCAATAATATAGGCTTCAAATACGTCGCCGATTTTAATGTCGGCAAACTTTTCAAGACTGATACCGCATTCGTAACCCTGAGCAACTTCCTTTACGTCGTCCTTAAAGCGGCGGAGCGAAGCAATGGCGTCTTCAGCTACAACAATACCGTCACGAACAACGCGGATGAGAGCGTTTCTTGTTACTCTGCCGTTGGTTACGTAGGAGCCTGCAATGGTGCCTACGCTGGAAATCTTATAGGTGTCACGCACTTCAACCTCACCAATAACAACCTCTCTGGTTTTGGGAGCAAGCATACCCTTCATAGCGGCTTCAATTTCATCAATGCAGTCGTAAATAACTCTGTAAAGGCGAATATCAACACCGTCGCGCTCGGCAAGCTCCTTGGCAACGGGGTCGGGACGAACGTTAAAGCCTACGATAATAGCGTGACCTGTACCTGCAAGCACAACGTCTGATTCGTTAATAGCGCCTACACCGCCGTGAAGCACCTTAACGCGTACCTCATCACCCGAAAGCTTAACGAGTGAATCCTTAACGGCTTCAACCGAGCCCTGAACGTCGGCCTTAATAATAATGCCAAGCTCCTTAAGGTCGCCTTCGTTAAGCTGTGAGAACAGATTGTCAAGGGTAACCTTGGTAGCGGCGTTGAATTCCTCTTCCTTAAGCTTAGCCTTACGCTGTTCAACAAGCTCACGGGCAAGCCTTTCATCGCTAACAGCGTCAAAGGAATCGCCTGCGGCAGGGGTTTCGGTAAGACCTGTAATTTCAACAGGCACACTGGGTCCTGCGGTTTTAAGAGCCTTGCCGTTTTCGTTGGTCATGGTACGAACACGGCCAACGGTGGTGCCTGCAACTATAATATCGCCTGCGTGCAGGGTACCCGATTGAACGAGCAGGGTGGCAACGGGACCGCGACCCTTGTCAAGACGGGCTTCAATAACGGTACCCTTAGCTCTTCTGTCGGGGTTAGCCTTCAATTCGAGCATTTCGGCAACAAGGAGAATATTTTCAAGTAAATCGTCAATACCCTGACCCGTTTTGGCCGATACGGGAACGCAAATAACGTCACCGCCCCATTTTTCGGGAACGAGCTCGTGTTCGGTAAGCTGAAGAAGAATACGCTCGGGGTTAGCCTCGGGCTTATCCATTTTGTTAATGGCAACTATAATCTGAACGCCTGCGGCCTTGGCGTGGTTAATAGCCTCAATGGTCTGGGGCATAATACCGTCGTCGGCGGCAACAACAAGCACGGCAATATCGGTTGCCATAGCGCCACGTAAACGCATAGCGGTAAAGGCGGCGTGTCCGGGGGTGTCAAGGAAGGTAATATCGTTACCTGAGCAGTTTACTCTGTAAGCACCGATGTGCTGGGTAATACCGCCTGCCTCGCCCGAAGCAACCGACGATTTACGAATAGCGTCAAGGATAGAGGTTTTACCGTGGTCAACGTGACCCATAACAACAACAACGGGATCTCTCTTCTTTAAGGTGTCCTCGGTATCCTCGGTATCGTCTATAATACGGTCCTCTATGGTAACTACAACCTGCTTTTCAATTCTGCCGCCCATTTCGGAAACGACGATTTCGGCGGTGTCGTAGTCGATAACCTGATTAACGGTTGCCATCATACCCAATTTCAAAAGGGTTTTAATAACCTCGGCCGCCGTCTTTTTAAGCTTTTCGGCAAGCTCGCCAACCGTAATTTCGTCACCAACGGTAACGAGAATAGGAGTTTTCTTGATTTTTTCAAGCTGTAAGCGTCTTAATTTGTCGGCCTCGGTTTCACGCTTAGCGCCCTGAGGACGACGGTAATCCTGCGATTTTTGACGAATCTTTTGCTTTTTGGCAAAGTTATCCTTCATAGAGTTTGCAGGAGCAATATTTTCGTACTTCTCGTTGTATTTTTCCATATCAACGGTGTTGGTACGGGTGTCTACGCGGCGGATTTCGGCAGGGCCTCTGTTTGGAGCGGCACCTGTGGTTTCCTTTTCGCGCTTTTTAAAGGGATTGGGGTCAGAGGTTTTAAATTCCTTCTTTTGTTCCTCTTTCTTAGGCGCGGCCTTCTTTCCATCCTCTTTCTTAGGCTCTTCCTTCTTAGGCTCAGCCTTCTTAGGCTCTTCCTTCTTAGGCTCTTCCTTCTTAGGCTCGGCCTTTTTAGGCTCGGCTTTCTTTTCTTCGGTCTTTTTTGCTTCGACCTTCTTTTCTTCCTTCTTGGGCTCCTCCTTTTTGGTGGGAGCGGCCTGAGCGGCCTGAGCGGCCTTTAACTGCTCAAGAATAGCAAGCTGGTCGGCAAGCTTTTTGTCCTTTACTGCCTGACGCTCCTCAGCCTTTTTCTGGGTAGCGGCGGCACCGGTAGCAAAGTAATCGTCAAAGCTTTTAACCGAATTCTTTTTGGTAAGCTTTTCCAAAATAATACCGAATTCAACCTCATCAACACTGCCTGCAGTTTTCTTTTCGGTTTTGAGCTCGGTTTCAATAAAAGCAACAAGGTCCTTAGAAGACATATTAAGGTCCTTTGCTAAGTCGCTGATTTTAATTTTAGCCATTGGCATTTCCTCCTTGAATAGCATTTGCAAATCCAATTTCGTTTACGCTTATTATTCCGCCCTTTTTACCCGTTGCGTGGGAAAGGGAGACAATATCGTAATTAACTCGGATAACCGTTATTTGCTCCTTTGAAGCAAAAAAACAAATTTCCTTGTGGGATTTTTCCGAAATATCGTTTGCTACGATAACAAGCTTTGCTTTTTTTCTTTTAAGGCTTTCCTTAACGCTGTCAGCCCCAAAGGAAAGGTTGCCTGATTTACTGGCAAAGCCAAGCAACGCAAGAAATTTATCATTCACCGGAAGTTAGCTCCTTTTTCAGTCTTTCATAAATCTCATCGGGTATTGCTACGCCTAAATTATTTTCAAGACGTTTCTTTTTTACGGCAACGCTTAAACAGTCGCTGCTTTTACAAATATATGCTCCGCGGCCGTTTTGTTTGCCAATAAAGTCCAGAACTATATTGCCCTCCGGAGTACGCACCACGCGGATAAGCTCGTTTTTGGCTTTTCTTTCTCCGCAGCCGGTGCACTGGCGCATAGGTATTTTTTTAACCATAATTATTCCTCTGCGTTGCCCTCGTAGAAGCCGCTTTCGGGATGGATATCAATCTTCCAGCCTGTAAGTCTTGCGGCAAGGCGAACGTTCTGTCCCTTGTTGCCAATGGCAAGGGATAACTGAGAATCGGGAACGGTAACTCTGCAGGACTTATCCTCTGCGGAAATAATTTCGCAGGAGAGAACCTTAGCAGGGGAAAGTGCCTCGCTGATAAATGCTGCAGGATCGTCGCTGTATTTAACAATATCAATTTTCTCGCCGGCTAATTCCTCAACAATTTTGTTAACACGGGCGCCGTGCTGACCGATACAAGCACCAATGGGGTCGATTTCGCTGTTTGTGCTGTATACGGCAATTTTGGTACGTGAGCCTGCCTGACGGGAAATAGATTTAACCTGAATGGTGCCCTCGAAAATTTCGGGAACCTCGGTTTCGAAAAGACGCTTAACAAGGTCGGCGTGGGTACGGGAAAGCATTACGCGGGGACCTCTTTCGGTTTCCTTCACGTCAACAATATAAACCTTAATGTGGTCGCCTTCCTTAATAACCTCATCGGGTACCTGCTCACTTTTGGGCAGGGTAGCCTCAGCGTGACCGATAAGTATGGTGGCGTTACCTGTCTTGGGGTCAATTCTCTGAACAGACGCGGTAACAATTTCCTTGGTTTTGCTTTGGAACTGAGCAAGAGTCTGTCCGCGCTCTGCATCTCTAACGCCCTGATGGAAGTTGTTTCTTGAATTCTGAGCAACAACTCTTCCGAATTTTGCAGGATCAAGAGGAATGTCAACAAAGCCCTGAGCCTCGGCATTGGGGTCAAGCTTCAAGGCCTCCTCCTTCAGCATTTGGGTATAGGGGTTTTCAAGCTCCTCCACAACCTCTTTACGTGCAACAACGGTAAAGATTTTGTTTTCGGGGTCAATAGTACATTTTACAACGTCGTTTCCGCCGTAATCCTTACGGGAAGCAACTACTATTGCCTCTGCAATTTTTTCTGCAATAAACTCCTTAGGAATACCCTTTTCCTGCTCCATTGCTTCAAGAGCCGCAAAAAACTCAGAGTAATCGTTTTCCTTTTTCTTAACAGTTTTTCTAGCCATTTTCCATTATACCTCCGTTAAAAATTATCGTCGTTAAGATAAACCTTTGCTATTTGAGCCTTCTCAATAGAAAGCTCGCCTGCTTCGGTTTTAATTACTAAATTGTCGTTAAAGGAAACAAGGTTGCCCGTAATTTCCTTGGTACCGTCAAGGGCCTTATACAGCTTAACCCTTATTTCTTCGCCCTGCATTATTTCGAAATGCTCTGCTCTGGTGAGCTCTCTGCCAAGTCCGGGTGAGGAAACCTCCATAGTGTAGGAGCGGTCGATAGGGTCGGCCTCATCAATAATGGGGTCAATCGCGTGGGATACGTTTACGCAGTCGTCAATACCGATTCCGTCTTCCTTATCAATGAATATACGTAAAAACCAATCGGCACCCTCTTTGACAAAGCGGACGTCCCAAAGGGAAACACCCTGAGCCTCTACCGTTTCCTTAATAAGGGCGGCAACGGTATCTGCAATATTTGCCATAATAATCACCTCGTAAAATTGCTAAAGAAAAGTGAGCGGCTTTTGACCGCTCACTGGTTTCCTTTCTTACTTATTGGTATTATACCACCATTTTCCTAAAAAATCAAGTGTTTTTATTCTTCCATTTGTTTGCCTAAAAATTGCGCCGCAACACGTACTAAATTCATATCACTTTCACTGGGCACCTTGTCGTCACCGTCGTTAATAAGAGCAACACAGCCTGAAAGGTCGCCTGCCGAAATAATAGGGCAGGCAAAGGCTACCGTAAAGCCGCAGCCCTCCAAGGCATCCTCTTTTTTATCGCTGAAATAGGGGCGCTCCTTCCTCTGCTCCATAATTTCCTCAAGAGCAGGGGAGACCCTGCGCTCAAGCACCTCTTTTTTCGAAATGCCCGCCGCCGCAACACAGGCATCCCTGTCGCAAATAAGCACCGGCAACGAACAGCACCGCACAAGCGCCTCGGCATAACTCCCCGCAAACTCATTCAGCTCCCCTACGGGGGAATACTTCTTGAATACAACCTCGCCCCCCGTACCGGTAAATATCTCCAACGGGTCTCCCTCACGAATCCGCATAGTACGGCGGATTTCTTTGGGAATAACCACCCTACCCAAATCGTCAATTCTACGAACAATTCCTGTTGCTTTCATATATAAATCAATCTCCTTGTTTTAGTAATAGTGATACTATTATCTGTAAAACAAGGAGATTTATACTTGTCGAAGGTGGATTTTATTTTCGCAAAAAAGTTCTCCAAGCATCGTTGCAAACACCGTACTGTTCCAAACTTTCAGCAATCTCCTTTGCGCCCTTGGCTCCTATATTGCGTATTTTTTTAATATCCTCAGCTGAACGAAAATTCAAAATCTGACCAATGTTGCAAATAAAAAAGCGCCATAGGCTATTGCTGGTTTTTTCAGACAGCCCCATATCATAAACCGATGTTGCGTATATTTTCTGCAACGCTTCTTTTTTCTCGTCTGGCAACTCAACATCAATAAAGCTAAACGTGCGATTACGTTTTACATAGTTTTCGCCTGCACCACCTTTTTCATCAATGATTGCAAAGTAGCCAACACTATCAAAAGCGAATTGCTGTATTTCTTTGACACTTTTAGATATTGTGATGCTTTCTATGTATTCACAATCTGCAAATGCTCCTTTTTGTATTATTAAAACATCATCAGGAATAATGATGTTTCCACCAACGCCATTATATTTTTCTAAAACACCGTTGTTGATTACAAAATCGTTATTTGCCATATTTATTCCTCCAATTTAGTTTGATTTATTATAACATATCTCCACCCTTTTAATCAACTAAATTGGGGGGCAAAATTATAGCGAGGTGAAATTCACCTCGCTACTCTTTCTATAATGCTATGTATCGCCCAGCAAAACTTGTCGATTGGTGTCAATGTTGTCAGCAACGGGGTGCGGGTGTCTGGTGGACACCTCTGCGTAGCAGAAGCACCGACCGAGGCGGCAGCCGAGACCGCCTTCATGGATCCGCATTGTCCTTCTAATCTCTTTCGGAATAACAACCCTTCCCAAATCGTCTATTCTTCTCACAATACCTGTTGCTTTCATATATACAAAAACTCCTTGCTTTACAGACCTGACTGTTAGTATCTGTAAACACACGAGATTTATACTTATTTAAAAGTTTATTTCCCAAGCATTTTTCTATATTCACCCGGTGGCATACCTGAATGTTTTTTGAAAAACAAATTAAAATAATATTCATTTTTAAAATTCATTGTTTCGCTGATTTGTTTTAATGAAAACGAATCATCCGCAAGCATTTTTTCAATTTTTGCGATACGACCGTTAATAATATATTCTCCCGGAGAGACACCCTCAAACCTATTGAAAATACGTGTCAGTTGTTTGGTGCTCAAATAACAGTATTCCGATACTTCCTCAACACTCGGTGCCATTTCAATATTATCATCAATATATCGCTTAGCCAAAGAAACAACCACGTTTTCATTTTGTTTTTTTGTGTTTTTCTTTTCTTCCCATCCCGATAGTCTAAAAGCAAAAACAAGAATTTCCAATATGTTATTTTCTATAAGTGTAGTGGAAATTTCCTTTTTGAGTAATGCCTCATTATAGATATAATCAAAATTGCCGAGAATTCTATCATTTATTGTGCCCAAAAAGCAATCTTGTGATTTCTCGCCATGCTTATCGAATGTGATAGAATATTTTTTAGTATTAGGCGCCGAATCAATAACCGTATGACTTACGCCCGGATATATAATAAGAAAACAACCGCTTTCAAGCGTATAGCGTCTTCCGTTTACCTCATATTCTTGAAAACCATCGGTAATAAAGTGCATTTCAAATCCTGTATGATGATGGGGCTTTTTTGTAATACTTTTATCGTCTCGTTCAAACGATAGTTCTTTAAAATAACAATTTTGCACGCCAAAACTGCTCAAGCTACCCGTCGCGTCTTGCTCGGATTGTTTGTAAAATATTCTCACTTTTTCCACCGCCTTATGTTTCCATTATAATGGTTATAGTTAGTCGAAACAGTAAAATAATTTACTGTTTCGACACCAAATCTTTGATTTGGAGCAAATTTTCAAAGAAAATTTGACTATATCCATTGCAATGAGTGTCGTACACAATTGAATTTTTAGGAATTCAATTGTGTAAAGCCGATAAACTCGGCTTGTCGAAGCGCTTTTCAGCGTTTCGACAAGCTACAATCATTATAACAGCACCTCGTTTAATAAACAACATAAATGTCCCAAAATTATAAAATCAAGTCTATATTTTACATTGTCTTTATTAAGTGTTGCAATTATAATGATTATGTTGATGTCGAAACATGGCAAAGCCTTATTTCGACTGCGAATTCTTTGAATTCGCAAACAATTACCAAGGGTAATTGAACATATTCATTGCAATGATATCGAAGTTGCAAAATAACGTTTTAAGACGTTTTTTTGCAACATAGAGCCGATTTTATCGGCTTCGTCGAGAAATTGAGTGAATTTCTCGACATTCGATAGTCATTAT